>NZ_JBHTVQ010000021.1:0-96221 GCF_042792855.1 Streptomyces sp. NPDC056600 | reverse complement strand
GGCGGGACCCCGGGGTCCCGCCTCCGCCGTCGTCGGTCAGCCCCGCTCGCCGGTGAGCAGGTCCAGCGACCTGCTCAGCTGCTCCCAGCCCTTGGCGCGCTTGGTGCCCCGGTTGCGGGCGTGGACCAGCGGCTTCCAGAACCCGGCGTTCAGCAGGTCCTCGGCGCGCACCGCGGTGGTGCGGCCGAGGATCGACTCCGGCACCTTCTGCGGGTCGGGGACCTCGAACTCGGCCATGATCTCGTCGTACTTGTCCTGCAGCACCGTGTTGGTCGGGTCGGCGCCGAAGACCAGCAGCTGTCCGGTGGGCTGGGTGTCGACCAGCACGGTCCTCAGGTCGGGCCGGTAGCGCTGAAGGATCTCGACGACCTTGTAGACGTCGCCGGTCCACGCGTTGGTGTGCCGGTCGCGCGCCGCCTCGTCGACGTTGCGCGGCAGCATGTCGTCGAGGACGACGACACTGGCCCAGTCGGAGTGCTTCTCGACGTTGATGAAGTCCCGCAGGGCGTACTCGAAGAGGTGCATGCCGTCGATGAACGACAGGTCCAGCGTGACGTCCTGCCAGTAGCCGAACGGGCTGCGGTTGCGGGCGAGGTTGCGCAGCGGGTGGCGGCCGCCCTTGAGGTGCCCCAGGGGGTTCTCGCGGGCGAAGAAGTCGTCACTGGTGGCCTTCACCAGGTGGACGTCGCACCGGATCTCCGTGACCACCTTGAAGGCGGGGTCGACGGCGATGCTCGGGACCCGGGAGAGGGTGAGGCTGCGGCCGTCGTTGACGCCGATCTCCAGGTAGTTCCGGTTGGCGCAGGTCTTGTGGAGCTCCCTCAGGAACTCGTGGCGCTTCACGAACAGGACTCCTTGCGGATGAGCGGGAGGGCAACTTGAAGGGCGGCGCGCCAGTCGCGCAGGGGCGGCAGACCGAGCGGCCGCCACCGGTGGTGCGCGAGGGCGCTGTAGGCGGGGCGGGGTGCGGGCCGGGGGAACGCCTCGCTGGTGACGGGGCGTACCCGGGCCGGGTCGGCGTCGAGCAGGCGGAAGACCTCCTGGGCCAGTTCGTGCCAGGTGGCCTCGCCGGAGCTGGTCGCGTGGAAGACGCCGGTGGCGTCCGGGTCGTCCGCGCCGAGCCGGGCGCCGAGGTCGGCGATCCGGCCGGCGACGTCGGCGCTCCAGGTGGGCTGGCCGCGCTGGTCGGCGACGACGTCGAGGGTGTCCCGGCGGGATTCGAGCCGGGTCATGGTGCGCACGAAGTTGCCGCCGTGGACGCCGTAGAGCCAGGCGGTGCGCACGACGGCGCCCCGGCCGGGCAGTTCGTCGAGGACCGCCCGCTCGCCGGCCAGTTTGGTGCGGCCGTAGGCGGTGCGCGGGGCGGTGGGGTGGTCCTCGGGGTAGGGAGCGGTGGCCCGGCCGTCGAAGACGTAGTCGGTGGAGACGTGGATCAGGCGGGCCGTGCCCTGTTCGGCACAGGCCCTGGCGAGGGTGCGGGGGCCGTCGCCGTTGATCCGCAGGGCGGTCGCCTCGTCGGTCTCGGCGTCGTCGACGGCCGTGTAGGCGGCGCAGTTGACGACCACGTCGGGCCGGTGCGCGGCGAGGGCGGCACGGACGTCGTCCTCACTCGTGATGTCGAGTTCGGCGCGGCCGAGGGTCACCGTCTCCTCGCCGCGGCGTGCCAGTTCCTGCGCGGTGTCCCGGCCGAGCATGCCCGCTGCGCCGGTGACGAGCCATCTCATGCGCGCCTCTCCGTACTTCCCGTGCTCCGACGGCCGGTGACGGGCCGGCCGCCCTGACCGCAGGAGCGGCTCACCCGCCGGCCCGCTCCTTCAACGGCTCCCACCAACCCCGGTTCTCGCGGTACCAGTTGACGGTGTCGGCGAGAGAGGCGGGGAAGTCGTGCCGCGGATGGTAGCCGAGTTCGGTACGCGCCTTGCCCCAGTCGACGGAGTAGCGCAGGTCGTGTCCCTTGCGGTCCTCGACGTACTCGACCATGTCCCAGCCGGCCCCGCAGGCCTCCAGGAGCAGGCCGGTGAGCTCCTTGTTGGAGAGCTCGGTGCCGCCCCCGATGTTGTAGATCTCCCCTGCTGAGCCCCGGGTTCGGACGAGTTCGACGCCCTGGCAGTGGTCCTCCACGTGCAGCCAGTCGCGGACGTTGCGCCCGTCGCCGTAGAGCGGCACCTTCCTGCCGTCGAGGAGGTTGGTGACGAAGAGGGGAATCACCTTTTCGGGGAACTGGTGGGGCCCGTAGTTGTTCGAGCAGCGGGTGACCCGGACGTCCATGCCGTGGGTCCGGTGGTAGGCCAGGGCGAGCAGGTCGGAGGACGCCTTGGAGGCGGAGTAGGGCGAGTTGGGCGCGAGGGGGTGGGTCTCCGGCCAGGAACCCGACGCGATGGAGCCGTACACCTCGTCGGTGGAGATGTGCACGAAGGGACCCACTCGGTGCCTCAGGGCGGCGTCCAGCAGGGTCTGGGTGCCGACCACGTTGGTGAGGACGAAGTCCGCGGCGCCGGTGATCGAGCGGTCCACGTGGGACTCGGCGGCGAAGTGGACGACCTGGTCGGCGGCTCCCATCAGTTTGTCCACCAGCTCGGCGTCGCGGATGTCGCCCTGGACGAACTCCAGCCGCGGATGGTCCAGCGGCAGGTTGTCGAGGGTGCCCGCGTAGGTGAGCTTGTCGAGCACGGTGACGCGCAGGTCCTCGGCGCCGTCCGCCAGGAGGTTGCGCACGTAGGTGGACCCGATGAAGCCGGCGGCGCCGGTGACGAGGAGGTTCAGGGAGGTCATGGCTGGATCCGCACCTTGCTGTGGTCGCCGAGGACGAGACGGTGGGCGCTGGGCACGCCAGGCGCCGACTGCGTGGTCACCTCGGCGTGGCGGCCGATCAGGGAGGACTCGATGCGTCCGACGCCCTCGATGGTGGCGTCCCGCAGCAGGATCGAGAACTCCAGCTCGCTGCCGCTGACGGTGCAGTTCTCGCCCACCGAGGTGAACGGTCCGACGTAGGAGTCGTCGATCCGGGTGCCGGCGCCGATGACGGCGGGGCCCACGATCCTCGAGCGGGTCACCCGGGCGCCCGCCTCGATCACGACCCGGCCGACCGTCTCGCTCTCCTCGTCCACCTCCCCGTCGTTGCGCGGCTCCAGCGACTCGAGGACCATCCGGTTGACCTCGAGCATGTCGACCACGTTCCCGGTGTCCTTCCAGTACCCCTGGATGACGGTGGACCGCACGGCCGCCCGGTCGTCGATCAGCCGCTGGATGGCGTGGGTGATCTCCAGTTCGCCTCGCCGGGAGGGCTCGATGGAGCGCACCGCCTGGTGGATCCGCGGCGTGAACAGGTAGACGCCGACCAGCGCCAGGTCGCTCTCGGGCCGCTCGGGCTTCTCCTCCAGGGTCACCACCTGGCCCTCCTCGTCGAGGACGGCGACGCCGAAGGCGCGGGGATCGGGGACCTTGGTCAGCAGGATCTGGGCGTCGGGGCGGCTGGCCCGGAAGTCGTCGACGATGTCGTTGATGCCGCCGACGATGAAGTTGTCGCCGAGGTACATGACGAAGTCGTCCTCACCGAGGAAGTCCCGTGCGATCAGCACCGCGTGGGCCAGCCCGAGCGGCTTCTCCTGCGGGATGTACGTCACCTGGAGGCCGAACCGCGAGCCGTCCCCGACCGCGGCACGGATCTCGTCGGCGGTGTCCCCGACGATCATTCCGACCTCGGTTATCCCGGCGTCGGCGATGGATTCCAGTCCGTAGAACAGCACCGGCTTGTTGGCCACCGGCACGAGCTGTTTGGCCGACGTGTGGGTGATCGGCCGCAGTCGCGTACCGGCTCCACCTGACAGGACAAGAGCCTTCATTCGGTCCACACTAGCCGCGCCCGCCGCCGCCGGGCGGCGAACCGGACGATGCGACGGTCTTTTCCCGCTTCCGCGTGACACGCCGCTCCGCGGGCTCCGCGCCGGGCGAGCGGGTGAGCTGACGGGCAGGTCGACGGGGGCTGACGGGTGGGCGGGCCGACGGAGGGCTGACGGGTGGGCGGAAGAAGCCGAAAGTTTTTCCTCCGTGCCGTACAACCTTCTCCGTCGGTCGGCGGTCGATCAACCCGAGCCGCGTTTTCCGCGCTCCACCACCACGTGTTGGCCATGGCTTCGAAAGTTTCTGTTGACGATGTCAACAGAACAAGCTCCTGGTGTAACCCGACACATTCGTGTAGCGTCTTCCTCGGACGCACCGCCTCGTCGGGGGGCGGGCCGGTGCGCCTCGGGGGGGGGACCTGAGGGGGGATCCCGGGGGGGGATCAGCAGGGGGGCCGACCGGTCCCGGCGTGACCTGGGGGGGACACGCCGGGACCCGGCTCGGACACCGTGGGAGGCTGGGGTCGTGACACCCCCGCCGCGCTCCTTCGACGCCGTTCTCTGCGACCTCGACAACGTCGTCCGTCTCTACGACTTCTCCGAACTCACCTCGCTCGAGCGGGAGTCGGGCCTCGCCGCCGGTCTCACCGCGTCAGTGGCCTACGCGCCCGACCTCGATCTCCCGCTGCTGCTCGGGCGCGTAGGCGTCGGGCGGTGGACGGAGTCCGTCGCCGGGCGGCTGGCCCCCTTCGTGTCTCCCGGCCGGGCCCTCGAACTGGCGCGGGCCATGGCGGACGCGCCGTTCCGCGCGGACCCCGAGGCGGTCGAACTGCTGCGCCGGGCACGGGACCTGGTGCGGCTGGTGATCGTCACCAACGCGACGGCCGGGCTGGAGGGCGAACTGGAGGCCATGGGGATCGGCGACCTCGCCCACCATGTCGTCAACAGCGCGTGGGAGGGCGTCGCCAAGCCCGACCCGGAGATCTACCGGACCGCCTGCCGGCTGGCCGGGGTCGCGCCGGAGCGCTGCCTGTTCGTGGACGACCGGGCGGAGAACACCGAGGCGGCCGCGGCGCTCGGCATGTCCGCCGTGCGGTACCGCTCCGTGGAGGATCTGCGGCAGGCGCTGGAGCCGCTGTTCACCGCTCCCGGCGCGGCAGCGCCCTCGGGGGCCGCCGCCGGTACAGCTCCACGTCGAGCAACGGTTCGGCCCACGTCGTGAGTTGAAGCACCGGTCGGGTCGCGCTCGCGGTGTCGCCCGCGACCGGCCGGGCCACGGCGCGGTCCGCGTGCGCGGCCGGCAGCAGCATGGCCCGGGTGCGGCCGCGCAGGCCGACCCGGAGCAGGTAGCGCAGCCCCTCGATGTCGACCAGGCCGCACTCCCCCGCCGGCCAGTCCACCGGCTCGTCCAGAGGGTCCACCCGCCATCCGGCGTGGCGGGCCGCGTCCATCCAGGCCCCCAGCGCCTGGATCCGGTCCTGCGCCACCGACGTGCTGGGGCGGGTGATGATCTGGATCGGGTCGGGCCTGTGCTCCATCGAATTCCCCCTGCTCACCTGGCCGCTGCGGCCTCTTCCGCGGGCTCCGAACGGTCACGGCACACGGCCGTCCGGATGACGTCCGCCGGCGCCGGTAGCCCGGAGGAGTGCTCTCGCCGAGCGGCGTGTCGCGCCTCGTGCTGGGATCGGTGACGTCGATCGAGACCCGGCGGGAACCGCTCGACGTGTTCCCCGCTGCCGGGCCCCTTCACCTCATCGGGAGCAACCTTGAAGAAGTCGATACGTCGGCTCTGCCGCGCAGGCCTGCCCGTGCTCACGGCGGCCCTCGTCTCCGGCGCGGTGGCGCCGCAGGTCATGGCCGCCGAGGCGGGCACGGACCGGGCCGCCTCGCACGACTGCGACCACTCGTGCGGGGGCGGCGGGGGCGGCAGGCCCGGGCCCGCGGGCCCGGCCGGACCGCAGGGCGAGCCCGGCCCGTCCGGGCCGCAGGGCGAGGCGGGTCCGTCCGGACCGCAGGGCCCGGCGGGCGTCGCCGGTCCCGCGGGACCGGAAGGAGCGGCGGGACCCGCGGGACCGGAGGGTCCGCAAGGGGCGGAAGGCCCGGCGGGACCCGAAGGCCCCCAGGGCGAAACGGGCGAGCAGGGCCCTCCCGGTGAGGTCTCCGAGACCACGAGCCCGTCGGCGTCCGACACCCTCGACCCCGGTGAGACGGCCACGATCACGGCCTTCTGCGGGGACGGGACCACCGTCACCGGCGGCGGCTACGTCACGGAGTCCGCCGCGTCCCCGCCCCTGGTCGTCCTCTCGAGCGAGGCGACCTCGCCGACCACCTGGGCGGTGACCTTCCGGAACACCGGCATGGCCAGCACCGTGGCCACGGTCGAGGCCGTCTGCCTGGAGCTCTCTCCGCCTCCGACCCCGTGACGCCGGGCGGCCCTCCCTCCGGCGCGCCGGACGAGTGAGCACGCCGCCCGCCCCGAGCAACCGGCCGGCCCCGGACCGCACGCCGCGGTCCGGGGCCGTCCCGCGCCGACCGCTCTGCTAACCGGGGGCCAGCGCCCCGTTGCCCAGCCCCTCGCCCGCCAGTTCGGCGATCCGCGCCGTGAGGTCGGCGATCTCGCGGGCAGAGGTCTCGAACTCGCGCAGGGTGCGGAACGCCGCCCCGTACCGGCGTTGCTCGTCGATGTCCATCTGCGGCACCCGCGCACCCCGCCCGTCGAGGCGGAACGTCCCGCTGAGCGAGGTGGAGCGGCGGACATTGGCCGACGAGCGCAGGAAGCCGCGTAGGTAGTCGGTGTCCAACTGCTCGCTGGTCGAGACGGGTTCGTCGGCCCCGTGGCTGACCAGCCCGGCCCGCGCGAGTTCGGCGACGCTCACGGTGGATCCCTCCAGGGAACCGGGCCCCCGCCCCTCCGCGAGTGCGGGCAGCAGCAACCCGAGCCGTGTCAGTCTCTCGTCCAGCTGCCGCCGCAGTTCCTGGTACTCGGCGGCGAAGTCGCGGGTGGAGTCCTCGACATGGCGCCCCGGGGTGAGGTCGACGGCGTCGTCGAGCAGGTCGATCAGGGCGATCTCCGCCGTCTGGGCCGGTCCGGGTTCCAGCGGTCCGTCCGGATCCTCGGCGGTGAGGTCGACCATCCGCACCGCGGCGGCGGTGTCGCCGGGCCCCGTGGGGCGGCGCAGGTGCCAGAGGTGGACGGGCTGGGCGTGCGAGGCGGCGGTGCCCGGGGCGAGCGCGGTGACCTGGGTGAGGATGCCGCGCCGGACCAGTTCGGCCCTGATGCGGCGGCCCGCCTTGCGGTAGGCGACCGAGGCGGGCATCACCATCAGCACCCGGCCGCCGGGGGCGGTGTGCGCGTACGCGTGCTGAAGCCAGGCGAGTTCGCTCTCCGCCCGGGACGGCGTGCCCAACTCCCAGCGGCGGTCCAGCAGGAGCTGTTCCCGGCCCCAGTCGGTGTCCCCGACGGGCGGGTCGCAGACGACCAGGTCGGCCTTGAGTTCCGGCAGCCGGTCCTCGCGCAGCGAGTCCCCGACCGCGATCTCCACTCCGGCGCGGCCCGTCAGGTCGGCCCTCAGCTGGGCGAAGCGCGCGCTGTCCGGGTCGATCTCCTGCCCGAGGCGCCGCGGTCCGCGTTCGGGTCCCACGCGCAGGAGCAGGGTGCCGATCCCGCAGGCCGGGTCGAAGACCACGGCGTCCTTGGCCACGCGTCCGGCGAAGTGGCGCACGGCCCGCACCACGCGGGCGGTGGTGACCTGGTCGGACGCGGCGCGGCGGACGGAGTCCGTGAAGCGTTCCGCGAGTCCGGTGACCAGGTCGGCGGCGGAGCCGCGGTCGAGCAGGCGCCCCACGAGCCGTACGGCCTCCTCGGGGAGCGGGGTGAGCGCGTCCGGGTCGTCGACGTGCGCGGCCGTGTCGGCGAGGGCGGTGACCATGTCGTCGCCGTAGGCGCCGCGGAGGGTCTGCCAGAGCCTGACCTCCTCGGAGACGTCCTGCCCCTTGCGCTGGCGCTCCAGCCAGGAGCGGATCTCGGCGAGGGCGAAGAGCGGACTGTTGGGGCCGCCCCCGGCCGGTTCGGGGAAGTCGTCGTACCGTCTTCGCCAGTTGGAGACGGCGGCGCGGGTGACGCCGGCGAGACGGGCGATCTCCGAGCCGGTCACCAAAGCTCCTGCCGCCTGGCTCCCAGCGCTGTCAGTCATGGCGCACACCGTACACAGCACCGGGGGAACTGTTCAACGAAGGGGCGTTGACACCGTTCACGTGGATTGCTCCGATCGAGTGAAGTGCGCCATAGGGGTGGATGCGGAGGTTTGGCCTCCGCCTGGCCGGTGAGGCGCAGGCGCATGTCAACGGCGACCTCCACCGCTCCGCGGACGCACTCCGCACCGGACAAGGGCCTGGGCGCGCCGGCCTCCCGTGACGCGTTCTTCGACAACGCCAAGTTCCTGGCGATCCTCCTGGTGGCGGTCGGCCACGTCTGGGAGCCGCTGCGGGAGGGCGACCGCGGGGTCCTCGCCCTCTACATGTTCGTCTACGCCTTCCACATGCCGGCGTTCATCGTGGTCTCCGGCTACTTCTCCCGGTCCTTCGACGCCTCGCCGCACCGGGTCCGGCGGCTGGTGACCGGCGTCGTCGTGCCCTACGTCCTCTTCGAGACCGCGTACGCGCTCTTCACCCGCTGGAGCGACGACGACCCCGGACGGCCCGTCACCCTGCTGGACCCCACCTACGTGACCTGGTTCCTGGCGGCGCTGTTCGTCTGGCGGCTGACCGCGCCGCTGTGGCGGTCGCTGCGGTGGCCGCTGCCGGTGGCGCTGGGGGTGGCGATGCTGGCCGCCCTGTCCCCCTCGATCGGCGAGGACCTCGACCTGCAGCGGGTGCTGCAGTTCCTGCCGTACTTCGTCCTCGGGCTCGGTCTGCGGCCGGAGCACTTCGCGCTGGTGCGGCACCCGGTGGTGAGGGTGTTGTCGGTGCCGGTGGCGGTGGCGGGCCTGGCGGCGGCCTGGTGGGCGGTGCCGCGGATGAACTACGCCTGGCTCTACCACAGCAGTGCCGCGCAGCAGCTGGGCATGCCGTGGTGGGCGGGACCGCTGATGACGCTGTTGCTGTTCGGCTGCGGCGTGGCCCTGGTCGTCTGCTTCCTCGCCTGGGTGCCGGCTCGCCGGACGTGGTTCACCGCGCTCGGCGAGGGGACCCTGTACGGCTATCTGCTGCACGGCTTCTTCATGAAGTTCCTCGCCCACACGAGCTTCTACGACCTGCTGCGTCCCTACGGCGGCGCCGGACTCCTCGCGGTGACGGTCCTGGGCGCGCTGGTGGTGACGGCGCTGTGCACGGCGCCGGTGCGGCGGCTGTTCCGGCCGGTGGTGGAGCCGAGGACGGACCGGGCGTTCCGGGAACAGCGCGAGGCCGTCCGGCGCTGACCCGGCCCGCGCGGGAGCGGGAGGCTCCCGCGCGGAAGGCGCGCGGGTCAGGCGAGGGGTGTCCGGGCGGTGACCGCCCAGGTCCGGTGCGGGACGCGCAACGGGTCCCCGGGGAAGCGGTCACGCAGGACGGCGGTGAGCTCGTCGGAGAAGGCGCGCACGCCGTCCTCCGGGAGGCTCGCGCCCACCCCGGCGCTGGCGCGGATCCGGCCCACCCAGTCCTCGGGCCGGTAGGGGACCTCCAGGTCGAAGGAGAAGGTCTCGATGTCCCGGAACCCGGCGGTGGCCAGGTCGGTCAGCCAGCGCGGGTGCAGGCCGGTGCCGCCGGCCATGGACCAGTGCGGGTTGTGGGCGAGGATCAGTTCCTCGGTGGCTGCGACCACGTTGCCGGGCAGCGGCAGCCAGTCGAAGTGGGCGATGACCACGTGGCCGCCCGGGCGCAGCAGCCGCCGGACCTCGGCGGCGGCGCGGGGGGCGTCGAACCAGTGCCAGCACTGTCCGGCCGTGACGATGTCGAAGGCTGCGTCCGGCAGACCGGTGGCCTCGGCGGTTCCCACCCGGTACTCGACGCCCACGCCGGCCTCGGCGTCCAGTCCCCGGGCCTGTTCGAGCAGCGGGGCCGCCGGGTCGACGCCGGTCACCCGGCCGCCCGCCAGCGCCATCAGACGGGCCAGGCTCCCGGTGCCGGTGCCGATGTCCAGGACGTCGCGGCCGGACGGCTCGACGCCGTGGCCGGCCAGACGGGTGACGAGTTCCGGGGGGAATCCGGCGCGGTGGCGTCGGTAGTCCTCGGCGGTGAGCCCGAAGTCCGGGTTGCTCCGGTCGCTGCGCTCCATGGGTGCTCCCTGTGCTGCGAAGACGTTCACACAAGATCGTCCGCCGATCCTCGCGCACGGCTCGGGGGCGGGACAGGACACCTCGTGGAGAGTTGGGTCACAGGGGTGCTGCGGCCCGCGGGGTGGACGTGGTCCGATGGCGTCCATGGACGCCACGACACTGCTGCGGGAGACGCTGACCCTGACGGAGAGGGCGCCCGGGCGGGTGATCCTCGGCATCGCGGGGGCGCCGGGGGCCGGGAAGTCGACCCTGGCCGAGCACCTGGTGGCGGCCGCCGCCGAGCGGCTGGGGCCGGGCGCGGCGGCGTACGTCCCGATGGACGGCTGGCACCTCTCCAACCTCCAGTTGGATCGCCTGGGGCTGACCAACCGGAAGGGCTCCGAGCCGAGTTTCGACGGCTGGGGCTTCGCCGCGCTGCTGCGGCGGCTTCGGGAGGAGGGCGACGAGCCGGTGTACGCGCCCGGCTACTCGCGCACCCTGCACGAGCCGGTGGCGGCGCTCCACGTGGTGGAGCCGGCGGCGCGGCTGGTCGTCACCGAGGGGAACTACCTCGCCGTCGGGGAGGGACCCTGGCCGGCGGCCCGCGCCTGTCTGGACGCGCTGTGGTTCCTGGACACCCCCGAGGCGGTGCGCGAGGAGCGCCTGCACGGGCGGCACACCTCGACCGGCTTCACCGCCGAGGCGGCGCGGGCCTGGGTGGCGGGCAACGACCGGCCCAACGGGGAGCTGGTGACCGCCACCCGGGACGCCTGCGACCGGGTGATCACCGTGGACGGGCCGCTGGATTCTCCGTGAGCGCCCGGCGCGGTCGGCGTCATGCCGGGCGGCGGCCGAAGCGGGCGAGGAGGTGCCAGACCTTCTTGAGCGCCTGCGGATCGTGCTCCCCGGTACGGGCGGCCGCGCCGACGACCGCCGGGTCGATCCTGCCGTCGACGGCGATCCGGACACCGAGTTCGACGAACTCGGGGCCGCGGTAGTCGGGGCGACGTCTCAGTTCGTCGACGTCGAGGACGAATCCGGGGTGCCACTCGACGGGGCAGGGCAGCGCGCGGGCGGCGTCCTCCACCGGTGTGGAGCGGTAGCAGGGGTCCAGGACGAGGGCCTCGACGTCGCGGTCGAAGCGGACCGGGCCGTGGACGTGGGCCTCGACGTAGTGGTCGAGCGCGTCGGCGTCGCGGTCGGCCTCGGCCAGGCCGACCAGCGCCGAGCAGTGGTCGGCGACGCCGAAGTCGGTGGGTTCGGCGGCGCTGTCCGGGTAGCAGAAGGTCGCCCGCCGCAGGGCCGCCGAGGTCAGCCGGAAGTACGAGGACCCGAACCGGGGCGCGGCGCCCATCGGGTCGTGACGGTGGTTCAGCGCGCCGTAGACGGGCCGGTGCGCCGCCTCCACGGCGTCGTAGACCCCGCCGAAGATGCGGCTCTCCCACCGCCACCGGTCGCCGCCGGGATGTGCCGTCAGGCCGCCGTTGCTGGTGCCGGTCACGAACTGGGAGAGGTAGACCCCGTCCTCGGCCATCGCGGCGAGGACCGGCGCGCCGCCGGGCAGCAGCCGGTCGGGGTGGAAGTGCGCGGTGACGCGCGTGCCCGCAGCGAGCGGCCCGCCCGCCGCCCGGGCGGCGACGTGCCGCAGCGCCGCCTCGTGCACGGTGGTGCCGGCGTCCGTGGTCATGCCCGCCAGTCTGCCCAGCCGGGGCGCGCCACGTCAGCCGGATTTCCCGACGGCTCCGCGAGGACCGGCACCCTGGTCGGGGAGGGGTCCCGGTATCTTCCCGGTTCATGACCGCGTCCCGTTACCGCTACCGCTACGTCGGTCCGGAGGAGCTGAGGGCCCTGGCCCGGCCCGGGCGCGGGGGCCGGGCGTTGCGAGGGCCGGAGGATCTGCGGGAGGCGGAGGCCGGTGAGGTGTTCACGTACGTGGTGGACCTCGACGGGGTGATGCGGCTGGCCCCGCGACGCAGCGAACACGTGGTCTGCGCGGGCGGGGAGCCGGTGCTCGGGGCCGGGGAGATCTCCTTCCGGCCGGCCGGCACGGGGAGCTGGGCGGTGGCGGAGGTCGGCAACCTGTCGACGGGCTACTGCCCGGACCTGGCCTCCTGGTCCGCGGTGGCGACGGCGCTGGACCGGGCCGGGATCCGCCGCCCGGACGGCTTCACGGAGCCGGTGGTGTTCCGGTGGTGTCCGGGGTGCGGGCAGGCCCAGGTCGTGCGGGACGCGCACTTCGTGTGCGTGTTCTGCGACGCGGACCTGCCCCCGGAGTGGAACGGCGGCCTGACGGGGTCTCAGTAGAGCTTGGCGACCGAGGTCCGGGCGGTGTTACGGAAGGCGGTGACGGGCGCGTCCTTGAAGCGGCCCATCTGGCCCCACTGGACCACCGTCACGGTGCGGTCGTCGCGGCCCACCGAGAAGAGGTGGACGTCCCGGGTGTACTCGGTGGTGACCTGGACCGCGTACAGCCGGGCGCCCTCCTCCACGTTGAGGCGGCCGAGGTCGCGGACCGTGGCGTCCACGTCCGGGTACTGCGCCTCGGTCCGCGCCGCGCACTGCCGCACGCTGCGCCGCAGCAGTTCGGCCAGGCCCTTGGCGGAGGCGCGGTCCTTCTCGACGACGGTCACCTGGCGGGCATTGGCGTCCAGGTCGGTCCAGAACTCCCGGTACCGCGAGGTCGCCCCGGGGAGCGCCTGGCCGTAGCAGAAGGGCACCGGGTCGGGCACGCCGGCCGTGACCGCGCCCGCGTACCAGTCGGACGAAGGGTGCGGCGGGAGGTCGGCGGGGGCGAGGAAGCGGGGCGTCGAGGCCGCGGTGGCGGCGGTCGCCGTGGTGGCGGGAAGGGTCAGGGCGATCGCCGTGGCGGTGACCACGGCTGCGGTGCTGCGGCGCATGCGGGTGCCTTCTCTCTCGAGCACGGGTGCTGCGGGTCCCCCGCGCGCCGGGCGGCCGTTGCCCGAGGTGCCGGCCGGCGGACGATGTCCCCTTTCCCCTGATACGACAGCCGGAAGGGGGACATGGTTGCACCGGACGGCGCGTTCCACCCGAACCGCTTACAGCCGCGTCCCGTCCAGCACCCGCAGCAGCCAGCGCGCGGCCGCCGGACGCTCCCCGGGCGCCGCGCCCGCCTCGGCGTTGCTCGGGAAGAGCCGCCCCCAGGCGGCGGCGCGGGTCAGTGCCGCCAGCCGCAGGGCCAGGTCGAGGCCGCGCCGCAGTTCGGCGGAGGTGCGGCCTGGGCCGGTCCACGCCTCCAGGTAGGCGTCGCGGAGCCTGGGCAGCGTGGCGTCGCCGTGCCGGCGGCGGAAGATCCGGGAGGTGACCAGCAGGCTGCAGAACGGGTGGGTGACGGAGGAGTCGCCCCAGTCGAAGAAGGTGTAGCGGCCCGGTTCCGGCCGGAGGATCTGGGCGTCCTGGAGGTCGGAGTGGTCGAGGGTGTCGGCGATCCCCAGCGCGGCGAGTTCCGTGCTCGCCCCGTCGATCAGCGGCCGGGCCGCCTCCAGCCGGGCGCGCTCGGCCGTGTCCAGGTGGACGGCGTTCTCGGCCAGCAGCCGCTCGAACAGCGCGGGCAGCGCGGCGGTGCGCGCCTCGGGCAGGCCCGCCGCGGTGAGTTCGGCGGTGTGACCGGTGAGGGTCTGCTGCACCTGGGCGTAGAGGGGCAGGATCTCCTCCCAGATACGGGTCGCCTCCCCGGCGTCGGCCCCGGCGAGGACGTCGGCCAGGACCGGGCCCCCGTCGGGCAGCAGCGACCAGCCGCGGCCGGCGTCGACGGCGAGCGGACGGAGCACGCGGCCGGGCACCCGGCGGTCCAGCGCGAGGGCCAGGCCCGCCTCGAAGCGGCTCGCGGGCGGGTTGGCCTTGAACCAGACCCGCGACCCGTCGTCGGTGGGGATCCGGACCAGGACGGACCACGGACGCAGCCGGGCGGTCCGCTTCCCGGCCGGGCGCAGGCCGTGCGCCGCCAGCCCTTCGGCGGTGAAGGCCTCCGCCGCTGTGCGCCAGGCGGCGTCGCCCCAGGGGGTGACGGCGTCCGGCCAGTCGCCCCGGTCGATGTCGGTGTCCGTCGTCGTGTGCCGCATGAGGTCATTGGATCAGCTGGACACGCCGCGCGACCAGCGTTTTCTCCCCGCCGACAGCGAGGGCGCGCGGTCGCGGCCCGCCCCTGGCGCCGGTGGCGCGGGGCGGTGGACGCGGAGTGTTGGTGCCCCGATCCGCCGGTGGGCTGCGCCTACCCTTCAGCGTTCGTGTCGGCTGATCGTCGGACACCGCTGGACGGCAATCCCGCAGGCGGGCGGTCCGGGGCAGGAGAGCAGACGTATGAGGTGCGAGGTTCGGGCGATCACCCGCGAGGAGCATCTGGACTTCGTCCGGGCGCGGCCGTCGGTGAGCCATCTGCAGGTCCCCGCCTGGGGCGACGTCAAGGAGGACTGGCAGCCGCGGAACCTGGGCTGGTTCGACGGGGAGGGACGACTGGTGGGGGCGGGGCTCGCGCTGCTGCGGGCGATGCCCGGCATCGGCCGCTCGCTGGCCTACCTCCCGGAGGGCCCGGTGGTGGACTGGGACGACTCCGAGCTGGCCGAGGGGTGGCTGCGGCCGATGCTGGACCACCTGAAGGGTCTGGGCGCGTTCAGCGTGCGGCTGGGTCCGCCGGTGGTGTCCCGACGGTGGAGCGCCGAGCGGGTCAAGGAGGCGGTCGCCGACCCGGCGGCGCACCGGCTGGCGGACGCGGAGCCGTCCGCGCGCGAGGAGCGGGCCGACGAGGTCGCCGAACGGCTGGGGCGGTCCGGCTGGCGGCGCTCGGGCGAGGGCGGCTCGGGCGGCTTCGCCCTGGGGCAGCCGCGGTACGTCTTCCAACTGCCGCTCGCCGGACGGACGCTGGAGCAGGTCCAGAACGGCCTGAACCAGCAGTGGCGGCGCAACGTGAAGAAGGCCGAGAAGGCCGGGGTCAAGGTCGTCGAGGGGGACGGCGAGGACCTGGGGACCTTCCACGAGCTCTACCTGGAGACCGCGAAGCGCGACGGGTTCACCCCCCGCCCGCTGGGTTACTTCCGCCGCATGTGGGACGCGCTGCGCGCGGAGGACCCGGGCCGGATGCGCCTGTACCTGGCGTCGCACGACGGGGAGACGCTGGCCGCGGCGACCATGCTGACGGTGGGTGAGCACGTCTGGTACTCCTACGGCGCCTCCACCACACGCCACCGCGAGGTGCAGCCGAGCAACGCGCTGCAGTGGCGGATGATCTGCGACGCCCACGAGCGCGGCGCCGCGGTCTACGACCTGCGCGGGATCACCGACACCCTGGAGGAGGACGACCCGCTGCTCGGTCTGCTCCGCTTCAAGGTGGGCACCGGAGGCGAGGCCGTGGAGTACCTCGGCGAGTGGGAGTACCCCCTGAACAAGGCCCTGCACAAGGCTTTTGAGGTGTACATGGCCGCACGGCGATGACCGCCGGGTAAAAAAACTTACCTCTGACAGGTCGTCGACGCTCTCATCCTTGGTCAACTTGATGTGACAAGTGGGCGATTGTCAGAAATCTGTGATCAACTTCTCCTCACAGTTCGGTCACCAGCAGGCAAGTCGAGACACACAACATCCCTATAGTGTCCCCGAGTTGCCGCCCTGCTGCCCCTGGCCCGCTGAGGAGTACGCCGATGAGACCTACCCGAGCTCGCTCGGCCATGTTCGTCTGGGGAGTGACGACCGGCGCGCTGGCAGGCGTCGTGGCGTTCGCCGCCCCGGCCGAGGGCCAGGGGTTCGTCTGGGCCGTCGGCGGGGCCGCCCTGGTGACGGTCACCTCCGGGCTCGCCGCCTGGTTCCGCGGCCGTGAACGGCTCGCCCGTGAGCGGTACGCCGAACTCGAGGCGGACGCAGTGCGGTTCGCGGACACCACGCTGCCGGCGGCGCTCGCCCGCGTCGCCGAGGGCGCCACCGCCGAGCGGGTGCTGGCCGAGTTCACCCGGACCGGCAGACGGGCGGCCCTGGCCCCCGCCCGGCCCGAGCAGGTGCGGGCGCTCCAGCAGGCCGTCCGGGCGCTGGGCCGCAGCGAGGCCCGCCGGGCCGCAGCGCTGGCCGCCTGCGCCAACGCCGCCGGCCGCATGCAGGCCATGTCCACCTCCACCCTCGCCGAACTGCGGGAGATGGAGGAGCGGCACAACGACGGCGACGTGCTGGCCGACCTGCTGCACGTCGACCACCGCACCGCGCAGGCCGGCCGGCTGGCGGACTCCATCGCGGTGCTCAGCGGCGCCCGCTCCGGACGCCGCTGGGCGCGTCCCATCGCCATGGAGTCGGTGCTGCGCGGCGCGATGGGCCGTATCGCGGGCTACCAGCGGGTGCGCCTGAGAGCCGTTCCGCCGAGTCTGTCCGTGGCGGGTCACGCCGCCGAGGGCGTGATGCACGTGCTGGCCGAACTCCTCGACAACGCCTGCAACTTCAGCCCGCCCAGCACCGAGGTCCACACCTACGTCAGCGAGGTGCCGGCCGGTCTGCTGGTCACCGTCGAGGACAGCGGCCTGACCATGAGCGACTCGGCCCTGCGCCGCGCCGAGCACGCGGTCTCCGGGGACACCCCCGACCTGTCGGCGCTCACCGGCACCCGGCTCGGTCTGGCCGTCGTCGGGCAACTGGCCCGCAAGCACGACCTCACGGTCTCCTTCCGCCCCTCCGCGACGGGCGGCACCGCGGTGCTGGTGCTCGTCCCCCGCCACCTGATCTCCCGGACCGACGAGCCCGCGCCCGCCGCGGTCGCCGAGGCCTCCGCCACCGCCCCGGCCTCCGCCGCCCCCGAGCCGGCCGCCGCACGCCCGGCCGGCGGAGCGATCCCCAGCCAGCGCACTCCCGCCGGCCCCAGGACCACGGCCGGCCCCGACGCGCTCCCGCGGCGCCGGTCGGCGGACCGCGGGACACCCGGCGCGGGCTCCCCGGCCGCGGCGCCCGCCGCGCCCGCGACCTCCGCCACGGGACCCGACGCCCCCTCCTCGGGCTCAGGCGCCACGCTCCCCCGGCGCCGTCGCGGCCAGACCTTCGCCGCCGCCCACCCCGGCGGCCTGCCGAACACCCCGGGCGCCGCCCCGGACGGCGGCGACCGGCCCGCGCCCTCGCCCCGACCCGCCGCACACGCTGCGCGGTTCCACGCCTTCCGGCAGGCCGTCACGGGCCAGGCCGGTGAGAAGAGCACCACCCCCCGCGCGTCCGACTCGGCGACAGCCGAGGACAGGTAATCCCGCGACCCCCTCCCGCGAGCGCCGACACCCGAGGAATCCACCGATGACCCACGACCACAGTCGAATCGCCGAGCTGACATGGCTCCTGGAAGGCCTGCTCGAACGCACCCCGGGAGCGCGCCACGCGCTGGTGCTCTCCCGGGACGGTCTGAAGCTGTGCCACTCCCCCGAGCTCACCGTCGACCAGGCCGACCAGCTGGCCGCGATATCGGCGGGGATCCAGTCCCTCGCCCAGGGCGCCTCCGCCGAGTTCGGCAGCGGCGACGGCGGCGTACGGCAGTCCATGACGGAGTTCCACGGCGGCCTCCTGTTCATCGTGGAGGCCGGGGCCGGCGCCCACATCGCGGTCGTCGCCCAGGAGGACGCCGACCCCGGGCTGGTCGGGCACACCATGCAGGAGCTGATCGAGCAGCTCGGAGAGCACCTGAGCACGCCGCCCCGGGAGGCGACCGGCGAGGCCGTGAAGGCCGCCTCGTCGTGAACCGACCGGGGACCGACGACCGGCCGGACCGGCTGTACACCCTCACCTCGGGGCGCAGCCGGCCCTCCCGGGAGGACCTGGACCTGGTGACGCTGATCGTCGCCGAGAGCGGACCGGCGGCCGGGCTGTCGTCGGAGCTGGCGGCGATCCTGCGTCTGTGCGTCCACCCCACCTCGGTGGTCGAGATCTCCGCCGAGCTCGGCCTGCCCGTGTCCATCACGAAGATCCTCGTCTCGGATCTTCTGGACGCGGGCCGGGCCACCGCCCGTCATCCGCGGTACACCGCCTCCGGCCGTCCGGAGCTGGACCCCGCCACACTGGAGAAGGTGCTCGTTGGACTCCGCGCTCTCTGAATCACGGCCCGTGCCCGACGGGCCGCGCGCTCCGCTCGGCGACCGGGCCAGCAACGGCCTCAAGATCGTCGTCGTGGGCGGCTTCGGTGTCGGCAAGACCACCATGGTCCGTTCGGTCAGCGAGATCCGTCCCCTCAACACCGAGGAGACGATGACGCGCGCCGGGGTCCCCACCGACGACACCAGCCACGTGCCGGAGAAGACGTCGACCACGGTCGCCTTCGACTTCGGGCGGATCACGCTGGACGAGGAGACCGTCCTCTACCTGTTCGGCGCTCCCGGGCAGGAACGTTTCTGGTTCCTGTGGGACCGGCTGTTCGCCGGCACCATCGGCGCGGTGGTCCTGGTCGACGACCGACGTCTCGACGAGTCCTGGTACGCGATCGACCGGCTGGAGCACCACGGCACGCCGTTCATCGTGGCCCGCAACGACTTCGGGGGTCCGCGGCACAGCCTGGAAGACGTCCGGGAGGCGCTCGACCTGGACCCGCGCGTCCCCCTGATCGACTGCGACGCCCGGTCCCGGCATTCCAGCAAGCAGGTCCTGCTGACGCTGGCCGAGCACCTGCAGACCCTCCATGGGGCCCACGCCGCGGCCCCCGTCCGGTGAGGCCGAGATGAACACATCAGCCCAGACCTCCGCGCAGGGCGGCGTCTGCCCCGTCGACCTGCTGGCGGACGAGCGTTTCCACACCGCGCCGCACGACCAGTACCGGGACATGCGGGCCCGCTACGGTCCGGTGGTGCCGGTGGAGTTCGCCGGCTTCCCCGCCTGGCTGGTGATCGGCTACCGGGAGCTGCACCAGGTCACCAGCGACCCGGAGCTCTTCCCGCGCGACGCCGGCCTGTGGAACCAGTGGCCGAACGTGCCCGCCGACTGGCCGCTGCGTCCGATGCTGGGCGAGCGCGTGCCGTGCGTGTACTTCACCGTGGGCGAGGAGCACCGGCGTCACACCCGCTTGGTGAACTCGGTGCTCGAGCAGACCGACGCCTTCGAACTCCGGCGTGAGACCGAGGAGTTGGCGGACCGGCTGATCGACGCGTTCTGCGGGCGCGGGAGCGCCGACCTGGTCGACGAGTTCGCCGTGGCGCTGCCGATCCTCACGCTGGCCCGGCTCGCCGGTTTCGCCGACGAGGACGGTCCGCGCATCGCCCGCATCATCCAGCGGCTCTCCGACGCCGGCCCGGACGCCACGAAGGCGAACGACGAGTTCGGGGCGAGCATGCTGGACCTGCTGAACTCCAAGCGCAAGGAGCCGGGCCCGGACATCGCCTCGCGGATCCTCGGGTTCGACAACTCCCCGGACACGCCGTTCACCGAGGAGGAGATGGTCTGGGACCTGCGGGCCATCGTGGCCGCCGGGTACCTCCAGACCACCGACTGGATCGGCAACTCGATCCGGCTGATGCTCACCGACGTCCGCTTCGCGACCGCGCTGGGCGGGGCGCGGCACAGCATCGCGCAGGCCATGAACGAGGTGCTCTGGGAGGACACCCCCTCCCAGATGCTGCCCAACCGGTGGGCCGCCCGCGACACCACGCTGGGCGGGCGGGTGATCCGCGCCGGCGACCTGATCCTGCTGGGCTACGGCGGCGCCAACCTGGACCCGCACGTCCGCCAGGACCTGACGGCCGGCCGGACCGTGGTCGCGGCCGGCAACAGCGCCCATCTCTCTTTCAGCCACGGCGAGTTCCGCTGTCCCTTCCCCGCCCAGGAGATCGCCGAAATCATCGCGCGGACCGGTATCGAGGTGCTCCTCGACCGGCTGCCCGACCTCGAACTGACG
This sequence comes from Streptomyces sp. NPDC056600, assembly GCF_042792855.1. NCBI lineage: Bacteria > Bacillati > Actinomycetota > Actinomycetes > Kitasatosporales > Streptomycetaceae > Streptomyces > Streptomyces sp. NPDC056600. The sequence continues at coordinate 76,305 of NZ_JBHTVQ010000021.1, read as the reverse complement.
GTCCCTGCCGAGTCCCTGGTGCGCCGCCCCTCCCCGTTCATGCGGGGGTTCACGTCGCTGCCAGTGCGTTTCACCGCCGTCCGGACCGTTGGAGACTACTCATGAAGTGCCCTCACACCGGCGCCGTCGCCGCCGAGCCCTCCGCCGAACCCCTGGTGATCGACCCGATGGTGCGGGACCTGGACGGCGAGACCGCGCGTCTGGTCGCCTCCGGTCCCGTCGTGCCGATCGAGCTGCTGGGCGTGCCCGCCTGGTCGGTGACCCGGCACGCCGTGGCCCGTGACCTGCTGATGGACCCGCGCCTGGTCAAGGACCTGAACGCGTGGCGGCTGTGGCAGGAGGGGGTCGTCACCCGGGAGTGGCCGCTGATCACCATGATCGACGCCGGCCGGTCCATGTTCACCGTGGACGGCGCCGACCACCGCCGGCTGCGCACCAAGACCGCGCAGGCCCTCACGCCCCGGCGCATCGAGGCGGTGCGCGAGGACATCGTCGCCTTCACCCACGAGCTGCTGGACGCCATGGAGGAGGCCGGCCGGGACGGCTCCCCGGTGGACATGAAGGCGGTGTTCGCCCAGCCGCTGCCCATGCAGGTGGTGTGCCTGCTGCTCGACGTCCCCGTGGAGAGCCAGCCCTGGCTGGCGGACGGGTACAAGCGCTTCTTCTCCATGCTCACCCCGCACGAGGAGCGGCTGGAGATCCTGGAGACCTTCGACCGGTGGTACCTCGAGCTCATCCGCGAGCGGAAGGCGAACCCGGGCGACGACCTGCTCAGCGCGCTGATCCACAGCGAGGAGGGCGGCGAGCCGCTGAGCGAGGACGAGGTGCTGGGCAACCTCAAGGCGCTGGTGGCGGCGGGCCACGAGACCACCATCGACCTGATCACCAGCGCGACCCGTGCCCTGCTGAACCACCCCGACCAGCTGGCGCTGGTGCTCGCGGGCAAGGTGTCGTGGGAGACGGTGATCGAGGAGACCCTGCGCTGGGACCCGGCCAACACCCACCTGCTGATGCGGTTCCCCACCGAGGACCTCACCGTCGGCGACACGGTGATCCCCAAGGGCGACGGAGTGGTCATGTCCTACCGGGCGATCAACCGGGACCGCGAGCAGCACGGCGCCGACGCGGACGCCTTCGACCTCACCCGCGCGACGCCGATCCGTCACATGGCCTTCGGCCACGGCCCGCACATCTGCCCCGGGGCGGCGCTGTCCCGGCTGGAGGCGGCCATCGCCCTGCCGGCGCTGTTCGAGCGGTTCCCGGGCATGCGGGCGGCGCTGCCCGACGGGGAGATCCAGAACCTCCCCGTCATGACGCAGAACGACCTGGCGGCGTTCCCGGTGTTCATCGCCTGACGCCCGGTCCGTCACCGGAGCCCCGGCCCGCGGCCTTCCCGCCGAGGACCGGGGCTCCGGCGTACCGGACCTCCTCCCGGGAGGTGACCAGCGCGCCGAAGCGGTGGGCCACCGTGCGCCAGACCTCGGCCGCGGCGGCCTCGTCGCGCTCTGCGCGGGCGAGCAGTTCGGCGTGGTCGAAGCCGTTGCGGGCGAGTCGCTCGGGGTTCCAGTGGGCGAGGCGTTCGGCGGCGATCTCCGGGTGGAACTGCACGCCCCAGGCGGACCGGCCGACCCGGAACGCCTGGTGCGGGCAGGTCTCGGAACGGGCCAGCCAGACGGCGGCGGGCGGCAGGGCGGTGACCGCGTCCACGTGGTGCTCGATGGCGGTGACCCGCTCGGGCAGGCCGTGCAGCAGCGGATCGTCGGCGACCGCGCCCGGCAGCAGGGTGAGCGGGGTGCTGCCCGCCTCCGGTGTGCCGTGCTCGGCGCGCACCTCGCCTCCGGCCACCTGGGCGAGGAGCTGACCGCCCAGGCAGATGCCCAGATAGGGCAGGCCGGTCTCCAGCGCCTCCCGGGCCAGGGCGCGGGTGGCCGGGAGCCACGGCGCGCGGAGGTCGTCGTCGGGCATGAAGGGGCCGCCGAGGACCACCAGCGCCGCGTACCGGCCCTCCAGCGAGCGGGGCAGCGCCACTCCGGTGTGGGCCTCGACCACCTCACAGCCGAGCCCGGCCTCGCCCAGCCAGTCCTGGAGCCGGCCGGGGCCGCCGCCGGGGAAGTTCTGCACGACGAGGGCGGTGGGAGCGGGCATGCCTGGTCCTTTCGGTGCCGGATACGGCTGTCGGCGTCGGTGTCCCCCGATCCCTACCCCCGGCGGGGCAGGGTCAGTACCGCCGTCGCCCGGGTCGCGCGCCGCGCCCGGCGGGGAGCCGTGCGGACCGGTGCGCCGACGTCGCGGCGGACGGCTTCTTCCCTCGCGCCGGTGGGCGCTGCCAGGATGGCGGGGCCATCGGCGCGGGGTGGCGAACCCGAGGGGGAACGGTCATGGACGAACTCGAGAGGGAGAAGCTGCAGCAGGAGCGGCTGGTCGCGGCGTTGGAGGACGCCGGGGTCCGGTGGGGGCAGGTGGCCGACTGCGGCCCGCTCAGCGGCGGCACCTTCGGCGCCGTCTTCGGCGTGCGCACGACCGGCGGCGAGCGGATCGTGGTGAAGCTGGCGCCCTCCTCCGATCGTCCGGTGCTGGAGTACGAGCGCGGCATCCTGGGGACCGAGGCCTGGTACCTGCGGACCGCCCGGGAGCGGACGGACGTCCCGGTCGCCACGGTGCTGGCGGTGAGCGCGCAGGACGAGGAGCGGCCCGGCGACCACCTGGTCACCGGGTACTGCCCGGGGAAGCCGTGGAACGAGCTGCAGCAGGAGGTCGGGCCCGAGGACCGGGACCACCTGCGCAGGGAACTCGGCGGGCACGTCGCCCGCATGCACGCCCTCGACGGCGCGGAGGGCTTCGGCTACCCGGCGCTCTCCCTCGGCCCCCTCCGCCCGAGCTGGCGGGAGACGTTCCTCGCGATGGTCGACTCGGTGCTCGGGGACGCGGCGCGCTTCGACGTCACGCTGCCCCGGCCGGCCAAGGAGATCCGGGAGGTGCTCACCGCCGAGAGCGGGTCGCTCGACGAGGTGACCGTGCCGCGGCTGGTGCACTGGGACCTGTGGGACGGCAACATCCTCGCCGAGCTCGCGCCGCAGGGCGCTCCGGACGCCGGCCGGCCGCGGATCACCGCGCTGATCGACGCCGAACGGGCCCTGTGGGGCGACCCGGTGGCCGAGTTCGTCTCGCTGGGCCTCTTCCACGACATCACCCGGGACGAGCCGTTCTGGGAGGGCTACCGCGCCGCGGGCGGCTCCGTCACCTTCGACGCGGCCGCCCGCAACCGGATGGCGCTCTACCGCGCCCACCTGTACCTGATCATGTGGGTGGAGGCGGTGCCCCGGAAGTTCGACGCCGGGCACCTCGCCTGGCTGGAGCGGGACATCTACGGGCCGCTCGGGGAGATGATCGACGCCTGGGCCGGCGGGCGGGGGCCGATGGAGCACGTGTGGCCTAGGGAATGAGCACCAGGCGGATGGGGTTGCCCTGCTTGGACTCCAGGCGCTCCACCGCCTTGGCCGCGTCCTCCAGCGGGAGCGCCCCGCTGACGGAGCGTGAGAAGTCCAGGCGTCCCAGCGCGTTCAGCCGCACCAGGTCCACCACGTGCCGCGGCTCGGAGCCGTAGTGCCCCAGGATCTGCTTGCGCCCGTACTGGAACAGCCCGTCGCTCTCCACGGTGAGCGGGCCGCCGCTGATGCCCACCAGCACCAGCCGGCCGCCCGCCCCGAGCGCCTCCAGAGCCTGGCTCCGCACCGGCGCGACGCCGGCGAAGTCGAGCGCGACGTCCAGGCCCGCTCCGCCGGTGGCGGCGGCGATCCTGGCGGCGAGGTCGGGGTCCTGCGGGTCCAGCGCGAGGTCCGCGCCGAACTCCAGGGCCCGTTCGCGGGCCGCCTCCACCGGGTCCACGGCGACGATCGGCGCCGCGCCCATGAACCGCAGCAGCTGCACGCCGTGCGCGCCCAGGCCGCCGACACCCCAGACGCCGACCGCCTCGCCGGCCTTGACCCGCCCGGTCCACTCGACGGCGCCCCAGGGGGTGGACACCGCGTCCGGGATGATCGCCGCCTGTTCGAAGGGGAGGGTGTCGGGGATCGGAACCAGCACCTCGGCGGGCGCCACCACGTACTCGGCCCAGCCGCCGTCGTAGTCGACGCCCATAGTCCACACCACGTCGCCGACCCGCTTGCCCGCGCCGACGATCACCCGTGCGCCCGGCGCGGTCCCGGTGACGCCGTCGCCGAGCAGGTCCACCTCGCCGGCCACCTCGTGCCCGAGGGTGACCTCGTCGCCCTGGAGCAGCATGGGGCGCAGCCTGCCGTCGATGAGGTGGACGTCGGAGAGGCACACGCCCGCGGCGCGCACCCGCACCCGCACCTCGCCGGGGCCGGGGTCCGGGACGGGCACCTCCTGGACGGCGAACGTCCTGGTCGTGAAGTTCATCCGGCCCGCCAGCATGGTGCGGCTCGTGCGGCTCATGACGTACGTCCCTTCCCGTTCCTGTCGGCCTCGGCGGCCCCGTCGGCCTGCTCCTCGCCACCTTCGTACACCCACGCGGGCAGTGGCTCGCGTCTGCCCCGCCAGTCGGCGGGCGCGTCGCCCACGCCGGTGCGGGCCGCGACGATGCCGCCCACGACGGCGCAGGTCGTGTCGACGTCGCCGAATCCCTCCGCGGTGTGCCACAGCGCCTCGGTCAGGTCGTCGGCGTGCCGGGTCGCGGACCAGACGGCGAAGGGGACGGTGTCGGCGGCGGAGATCTTCTCCCCACTGCCCAGGATCTCCGCGGCGTCGGCCGCGGAGGTGCCCGCGGGGAGCCGGGCGGCCTCGAGCAGTCCGTCGCGCACCGCGCCGTCCGGCGTCCGCCCCACCACCTCGGCCAGGAGCCGGGACGGCTCGGGGGCCGCCCGGCCCCGGCTCGCGGCGAACAGCGCGGCGGCCACCGCGACCGCGACCGCGCCGGCCACCGCCTCGGGGTGGGTGTGCGTCACCTTCGCCGACAGCACCGCCTGTTCGGCGGCCTCCTCGACGTCGTCGTGGAACCACGCGCCCAGCGGGGCGACCCGCATCGCCGCCCCGTTGCCCAGACTGCCCCGGCCGTCGAACATGGCCTGCGCCTCGGCACGCCACCGGGCGGGCCGCTCGGCCAGCCGGGGCAGGAGCTGGTGCATGCCGTAGCCGTAACCCCGGTACTGGTCGTCGAGGTAGATCACGCCGAACGCCTCGGCCAGCAGCTCCTGGTGGACGGCCCCGGTGCTCCGCACGACCCCGAACAGGGCGAGTGCCAGCGCCGTGTCGTCGGTCCAGCGCCAGGGGACGGGGCCCTCGGGCGTCCTGCGCTCCCGCAGGGCCGCGGCCGCCATGTGCTGCCCGCCGTGGAAGCGCGGGAACCATCGCTCGCCGAAGGCGTCGCCGAGCGCCAGCCCTTCCAGCGAGTCGAGTGCGGGCGAAGCGGCGGCCACGGGAGGGGAAGGAGGAGGGGTGGTCATGCCCGGCATGCTTCCATCCGTGGCGCCGGCCGGGAAAGGAATTACGCCTCCCGCACGCAGTGCAGGTACAGGTGCGGTTCCGGTTCCCCCGCGGGGTGGGCCGGGGTGAACAGCACGGAACGCTCCTCCAGGACGGTGAGCCCGGCCTGCCGGGCCAGTCGGGTGAAGCCGTCCGCCGCGAAGCTGCTCACCCGGACCGGGTGGCCCATGAACACGTGCGGGACGTCGTCCGCGTCCACCGGCACCGTCGCCAGCACCACGGCGCCGCCCGGCCGCGCGGCGCGGGCGGCGCGCGCCACCAGGGCCGTCTGTTCGTCACGGGTCATCTGGAGCAGGGAGAAGTACACCGTGACGGCGTCGAACGCCTCCTCCTCCAGCGGCGCCTCGCGGACGTCGGCGAGGCGGAACCGGGCGCCGGGGACCTGCCGGGCGGCGAGCTCCACCATCACCGGCGAGACGTCGAGGCCCAGCACGTCGTGGCCCGCCGCGGCGAGGACCTCGGCGGTGGGCCGCCCGGTGCCGCTGCCCACGTCCAGGACCTTGCTGCCGGGCGCCAGCCGGCCGAGCAGCCAGTCCAGCGAGGCGTGGTGCGCCTCGGCCCCCGCGAAGGCCTTCTCGTAGTCGGCGCCCAGCGCGTCGAAGAGGGTCTCGGGGCGCGGGCGGGGAGTGCTTCCGTCGGCGTCGGTCATGGCGGCATCGTCGCACCGGCCCGACGGGAGGACAATGGTGCCGTGCCCACCTTGCTGATCGTCCATCACACGCCCTCGCCGAGCTGTCAGGCGATGTTCGAAGCGGTCGTCTCCGGGGCGACCGATCCGGAGATCGAGGACGTCAGGGTCGTCCGCCGGGCGGCGCTGGCGGCGACCGCCTCCGACGTCCTGGAGGCCGACGGCTACGTCCTCGGCACGCCCGCCAACCTCGGGTACATGTCGGGCGCGCTCAAGCATTTCTTCGACCAGGTCTACTACCCCTGTCTCGACGCCACCCGGGGCCGCCCCTTCGGCTACTACCTGCACGGGAACAACGACGTGACCGGCGCCGCGCGGGGCATCGAGTCGATCACCACCGGTCTGGGCTGGCGACGCGCGGCCGAGCCGGTGACCGTCACCGGGGAGCCGGGCAGGGCCGGGACCGAGGCGTGCTGGGAGCTGGGCGCGACCGTCGCGGCGGGCCTGACGGTCTGAGCCGGCCGCGGCGGACGCGTTCCGGTCAGCACGTCTCGTCGTGGAGGACCACGTCGAACTCGAACACCACCCGGGAGTCGCCGCCGAGCTGGTGGGCCGCGCAGATCTTCCACTGCTCGGGGTTCTCCACCGGCCTGCCCTCCCCGCTCGCGTCGGTGAAGCGGACGTCCGGGTCCCCCTGGAGCTGTTCCATGGCCCTGCGCGCGTTGCCGCCCTCGTACTGGTCGGTGAGGTCGGCCAGGGTGCTGAGCACCTCGGGTGTGGCGGCGGCCGGGGAGCCGGACGCCGCGGGGACATCGGCGGCGGGCTCGGACGCGGCGCCGCACGCCGTGGTCCCGAGGAGGGTCAGGGTGAGCACGGCGGCCGAGCGGGCGACGGCGGTGCGGGGTGCTGTGGGGCGCATGGTCCCTCTCGGACGGCGGCCGGATCAGGCCGGAGAACGACGGTCTGCCGCCCCCGACCGGTGCGACGATCCGACCGGTCGGGCCGCGGAGATCGAACTCTACGCCCGGCGGTCCACCCCCGCCCCGGCGGGGCCGCTGCCCCACGCAGGGGTCAACTGCCCTGTTCGCAGGCGCAGCTGACGGAACATCACGACTGCGTCGCCCCTCCCCGGGCCTTCCCGTGACGCCCGTCAGCCGGCGGCGTCCGCCAGCTCCTGCTCCAGCCAGGTGCGGCCGCGGGTGCGCGGGGCGAGGCGGGTGCCGTCGAGGAGTGCGGTGAGGCGGTCGGCCTCGGTGCTCACCGCGGCGCGGGCCTCGGCGCCGACGTCCTCCAGGAAGCGGTGGACGACCCGGCCGTCCTCGTCGGTGGTCCACCCGCCGACGACGCGGCCGTTCCACCACACGGACGGTCCGCCGTTGCCCGCGCGGTCGAACAGCTTGGGGCCGTGCGGGCCGAGGAACCACTCACGGCGCTGCCAGCCCATGGGCGTGGGGTCGAGCGCGGGCAACAGGGCCGCCCAGGGCTCGGGTTCCGGCACGTCCTCCTGGTCGTCGGCGAGCAGCAGCCCCAAGGAGCCGTCGAGGTCCACCTCCACCAGGTCCAGGCCGGCCAGCGCCCGCCGGGTGCGCGTGCGCGTCCAGCCGGTCCACCACTGGAGGTCCTCGGCGGGGGCGGGGCCGAAGGACCGCAGGTACAGCCGGGCGAGTTCCCTCTCGGCCTCCGCCTCGGGGATCTCGGCGAGCCCTTGCGGGCACCACCGGGTCAGCGGTGACCAGCGGTACTGGTGGGAGGTCCACGATCCGCGCGGTCTGCCGCGCACCGCCCGGCCCTCGGCGGCCAGCAGGAGCAGCAGCCGGGCGGCGACGCTCTGCCGGGCCTCGTTGCGGCTGCCGCGGCCGAGCACCACGCGCTCGGCCAACCGCGGGTCGTCCGCGGCGAGTTCGGTCGCAGTGGCCTCGCCGCGCTTGTCCAGCGAGGCGAGCGCCGCCTCCTCCGCGCCGGTAAGCCAGCGGGCGGCGCCGGGTTCCGTGCCGTCGGGGACGCCGGACTCGGCGAGCATCTTGACGAGTTTGCGGCGCTCCCTCGCCGCGACCTCCAGGGAACTGGCGCTCTGCAGGATCGCGGCCAGGTCGAGGGTGGTGACGAAGACGGTGCGGCGCATCGCCAGCAGCCGGATCAGAGTCCGCTCCTCGTAGAGCGCCCGCTCCACCTCGGCGACGCCGCAGCCGGTGGTCCGCACCCAGCAGGACAGGTGCACCGATGTCGGGTCGGTGCCGTGCAGCGCCACCACGGCGCGGGCGGCCTCCGCCGGATCCGTGGCCCGGCCGTCGGGCGTCAGCAGGTGCCGCCGCCCCAGCCGGGCCCGGCGCTGGTCCACACCGATGGCTCGCATGCGCCGTCTTCCTGGTGGCTGGTGAGGGCGAAAAGGGAAAGGCAAGGAGAGCGCTCTCCTTGCCGTGCTCAACGTATAGCGCACCGGGGGCCTTGCCGCAAGACCCCGGTCAGGCCCCAGAATCCGTGGTCCGATCGACGACCGCCGCGCGCAGGAGGGCGGTCCTGGAGGTGTCGCAGTGACCGAGCAGTACGTGCTGGACCTACGAGCCGTGGACGCGGCCATGGCTCCGGCCGTCGGGGGGAAGGGCGCGCACCTGGGCGTGCTGGCGCGGATGGAGGGTTTCCGGGTGCCGGACGGCTTCTGCGTGACGACGGGCGCCTTCCGGCGGGCCGTGGAGCGGGAGCCGTCGATCGGCGAGCGGATCGACCGGCTCTCGTCCGTCGCCCCGGACGACCGGGCCGCTTCGGCGGCCCTGGCCGCGGAGATCCGCGAGGCGGTCGAGGAGGCGGGCGTCCCGGACGACGTCGCGGCGGAGATCATGCGGGCGCTCGCCCGGCACGGCGAGGGGGCCGCCTACGCCGTGCGGTCCAGCGCGACGGCCGAGGACCTGCCGACGGCCTCCTTCGCGGGCCAGCAGGACACCTACCTGAACGTCCTCGGCCCGGCCGACGTCCTGCGGCACGTCGGCCGGTGCTGGGCCTCGCTGTTCACCGAGCGGGCGGTGGCCTACCGGCGGCGCAACGGCATCGACCACCGCGCGGTCGACATGGGGGTGGTCGTGCAGCGGATGGTCGTCCCGGAGGCCTCCGGTGTCCTGTTCACGGCCGACCCCGTCACCGGGAACCGGAAGGTCTCCACCGTGGAGGCCGTCCTCGGCCTGGGCGAAGCCCTGGTCTCCGGCCTGGTGGACCCGGACGCCTTCACGGTGCGCGGCGGCCGGATCGTCACGAGGACGGTCGGCGCCAAGCGGCGGGAGGTGCGCGCCCTGGCGGACGGCGGCACCCGGGAGGTGGAGGCCGACCCGTGACGGCGGACCGAGCCGTCCCTGACGGACGCGCAGGTGGTGCGCCTGGTGGAGCTCGGGCGCCGGATCGAAGCGGGCTTCGGATGCCCGCAGGACATCGAATGGTGCCTGGCGGAGGGCGAGTTCGCCGTCGTGCAGAGCCGCCCGGTCACCACGCTCTTCCCGGTCCCCGAGGCCGGTGACGACGAGAACCATGTCTACGTCTCGGTCGGCCACGGCCAGATGATGACCGACCCCATGAAGGCCCTGGGGCACTCGATGTGGCGTCTGACGGCGCTCGTGCCGATGCACGAGGCCGGCGGAAGGCTGTTCGTCGACGTCACCCGGCGGCTGGCCTCGCCCGCGAGCCGTGCCGCTCTGCTGGACGCCATGGGGAAGGGCGATCCGCTCGTCAGGGACGCCCTGGAGACCGTCCTGGAGCGGGACGGCTTCGTCCCCTCGCTGCCGGACGAGTCTTCGGCGGGACCGCCGGCCGGCGCGGCTCCCGCGCCCGGCGCGCCGGAGTCCGTCGCGCCCGACCCCGCCGTCGTCACCGAACTGGTCGAGCGCAGCCGGGCCTCCCTCGCGGCCCTGGAACGCGACCTGGCGTCGAGGACCGGGACGGCCCTCTTCGACTTCCTGCTGGAGACGTTCGAGGAGCACCGGCGGGTGGTCCGCGATCCGCTGAGCCATCAGGCGCTGATGGCGGGCATGGGGGCCACCTGGTGGCTCGACGAGAAGCTGGAGGAATGGCTGGGTGAGAAGAACGCGGCCGACACGCTGACCCTGTCGGCCCCGGGCAACATCACCTCGGAGATGGGGCTGGCGCTGCTCGACGTCGCGGACGCGATCCGTCCTCACCCCGAGGTGGTGGCCTTCCTCCAGGACGTCGAGGGCGACGGTTTCCTGCCGGAACTGGAGAAGCTCCCCGGCGGGCGGGAGGCGCGCGAGGCCCTGGAGAGCTACCTCGACCGGTACGGCATGCGGTGCGTCGGGGAGATCGACATCACCAGGCCGCGGTGGCGCGAGCGCCCCACCGCGCTGGTGCCGGCGATCCTCGACAACGTCAGGAACTTCGGGCCCGGCGCCGCCGCCCGGCGTTTCGAGGAGGGGCGGCTGGCGGCCCTGCGGAAGGAGCAGGAGGTCCTGGGGCGGCTGCGGGCGCTGCCCGACGGCGACCGCAGGGCGGACGAGACGGAGCGGATGATCGCCCGGGTCAGGGACTTCATCGGGTACCGGGAGTATCCGAAGTACGACATCGTCCGCCGCTACTTCCTCTACAAGCGGGCCCTGCTGGCGGAGGCGGTGCGGCTGGCCCGCGGGGGTGTGGTCGAGGACCCGGAGGACGTCTTCCACCTCACCTTCCAGGAGTTCCACGAAGCCGTGCGGACCCACCGGGTGGAGGAAGGGCTCGTGCGGCGGCGCGCGGAGGAGTTCCGCTCGTACCACGCGCTGACGCCGCCCCGGGTGCTCACCTCCGACGGGGAGGCCCTCACCGGGGCGTACCGGCGCGACGACGTCCCGGCCGGCGCCCTGGCGGGCCTGCCGGTGTCCGCCGGCAGCGTGGAGGGGAGGGCGCGCGTGGTCCTCGATCTCGCGGACGCCGATCTCGCGGCGGGCGACATCCTGGTCACCCCGTTCACCGACCCCAGCTGGTCGCCCCTGTTCGTGGGGATCGCGGGCCTGGTGACGGAGGTGGGCGGCCGGATGACCCACGGCGCGGTGATCGCCCGGGAGTACGGACTTCCGGCCGTCGTGGGGGTGGAGGGAGCCACCCGCCTGATCCGCGACGGGCAGCGCATCCGCGTCCACGGGACCGAGGGGTACGTCGAGCTGCTGCCCTGACGCGAGGCCCCCGGGAAGAGAGGGGCGACGGGTTGCCGACACCGGTGTCGAGAAGAGCGTCTATGATGCTGACACTGCTGTCGTCAAGTTCCGGCAAAGTGCTGTGCGCCTGCCGTGGATCGACGCTGCCCGTCGCCTCCTGCTCCGTGGAGATCCCCGTGTTCCTCGCCCTACGCGATCTGCGCTTCGCCCGCGGTCGTTTCGCCCTGATGGGGGCCGTGGTCGCCCTCATCGCCGTGCTCGGCGTCCTGCTGTCCGGACTGGCCTCCGGGCTGGCCGACGCCGGCATCTCCGGCCTGCGCGCCCTGCCCGTGTCCCACCTGGCCTTCGACGAGAAGGCCACCAGTGAGCAGTTCTCCCGTTCGACCGTGGAGGCCGAGGACTGGGAGTCCTGGTCGGCCGCTCCCGGGGTGGACCGGGCCGAGCCGTTCGGCAACACCCTCGTCAACGCCCAGGTCACCGCGGGTGCGGAGAAGGGCGAACAGGTCAACCTCGCGGTGTTCGGCATGACGCCGGGGTCCGCCATGGTGCCGGAGCCCACCGAGGGCACATCCTTCGCGGACGGCGGTGGCGGCATCGTCATCACCCAGGAGATCGCCGATCTGGGCGTGCGGATCGGTGACGTGCTCACCGCGGACCGCAGCGAGGTCCGCCTGAAGGTCGTCGGGCTGGTCGACGAGCCGGTGTCCTACGGCCACATCGGCGTCGTCTACGCCGATCTGGACACCTGGCGGCACCTGCACTACGGCCTGCCCGGGGAGCTTCCCGAGGCGGCCGCCCGCCAGGCCACCGCCGTGGCGCTGACGCTGGCCCCGGGCGCCGACGTGAGCGAGGTGGAGCACGCCACCGGCACCCGCGCCGACACCAAGGAGAAGGCCTTCGACGCCTCTCCCGGATACGCGGCCGAGTCGAGCACCATGGCCCTGATCAAGGGCTTCCTGTACGCCATCTCGGCCCTGGTGATCGGGGCGTTCTTCACCGTGTGGACGGTGCAGCGCAAGGCGGAGATCGCCCTGCTGAAGGCGCTCGGCGCGCCCACGCGCTACATCCTGCGCGACGCCCTCGCCCAGGTCGTCGTCGTCCTGGTGGCCGCCACCGCGGCGGGCACGGCCGTGGGACTGGCCCTGGGCAGCGCGATGATCGGCAAGGCCCCCTTCTCGCTGTCCGCCTCCGCCGTCGCCACCTCCGCCGCCCTGCTGATCGGCCTCGGCGCCGCGGGCGCCGCCGTCGCCGTCCGCCGCATCACCGCCGTCGACCCCCTGACCGCCCTGGGAGCCACCCGATGACCGTCCCCGCCGCCGACACCGCTTCCACCGCCGACACCGCCGCCCCCGGTCTGAGCCTGTGCGACGTCACCCTGGTCCACGGCGACGGCGACACGGCCGTCACCGCCCTCGACCAGGTCACCCTGCGGGTCGCCCCCGGGGAGTTCGTCGCCGTCGTGGGGCCCTCCGGTTCGGGCAAGTCCAGCCTCCTCGCCGTCGCCGGCGGGCTGCAGCGCCCCACGTCCGGCACCGTCACCGTGGCCGGCGCAGAGCTGACGTCCCTGACGGACAAGCGGCGCACCAAGGCCCGCCGCCGGCACATCGGGTTCGTCTTCCAGCAGTCCAACCTGCTCAACTCTCTCACCGTGCGGGAGCAGTTGCTACTGCCGCTGCACATCGACGGCCGCCTCGGCGCGGCGGCCCGCGCACGGGCGGACGAGCTGATCGAGGCGGTCGGCCTCGCGCACCGTGCCGGCGCCCGGCCGCACCAGCTGTCCGGCGGCGAACGCCAGCGGGCCGGTCTGGCCCGGGCTCTGATGACCTCCCCCGCGGTGCTCCTGGTCGACGAGCCCACCTCGGCGCTCGACCGGGCACGGTCGGCGGAGGCCGTGCGGCTGATCGCCGAGCAGACCCGGGCGCACGGGACGGCGACCGTCATGGTCACCCACGACACGGCGATAATGGACGCCGCCGACCGGGTGCACGAGATGGTCGACGGCCGCCTGTCCTGACCGGGAGGGCCGGCTCTCGGCACCCGGACCGTCCGCCACCCCGGAGTCCGCCCGTATGCCGAAGATCAACGCCGCCACCGTCGCCGAGCACCGCGCCCGCCAGCGCGAGGCGTTGGTGCGGGCAGCCGTCGAGATGCTGGTGCAGGAGGGCGCCGCCGCCGTGACCCCCGCGGCGGTCGGCGCCCGTGCCGGGCTGGCCCGCTCCAGCGTGTACCAGTACTTCGACTCCTCGGCCGCCCTGCTGGCCACCGTGGTCGAGGAGGCCTTCCGCCGGTCGGACGAGGCCCTGGCCAGGGCGATGGCGGACGCGGCGGGTCCGGTGGAGCGTGCGGAGGCCTACTTCCGGGAGAGTCTGCGGCTGGGCGCGGAGGGCGCCCACCGGCCGGCCGCGGCGCTGATGGGCGCCGACCTCCCGCCCGCCTGCCGGGCGCGTCTGATGGAGCTCCACCTGCGGCAGGTGGCGCCGTTCCGGGCCTCGGTCGAGGAGATCGGCGTCCCCGAGCCCGAGCTGACCGCGGACCTGATCGCCGGGATGCTGCACTCCGCGCTGTCCGCCGTCGAGCGGGGCGCGCCCCTGGAGACGGTGACGAGGCGGTCCCTGGAGCTGGTGCACCGGTGCCTGTCCACGTCCGGCTGACCGGCGAGGGCCGCCTTCGGCCGTGACGGTGCTGGTCAGAGGGATGCGCCTCGCCGACGAGGGCGGTGCCGGGCATACGATGGGGCCGGACGGGACGATCACCGGGCGGAAGCGAGGCGGGGCAGATGAGCAACACCGAGGTGCACCCACCGGAGGTGCTGTGCACGTCCTCCCCGGCCTCCTCGGCCCGGGTGGAGATCCTGACCCCGCGCTCGGTGCCGCTGGGCGGGCCGCGGGCGATGACGGTGCGGCGCACGCTGCCGCAGCGTGCCCGCTCGTTGATCGGCGCCTGGTGCTTCGCGGACCACTACGGCCCGGACGACGTCGCCGAGAGCGGCGGCATGGACGTCGCCCCGCACCCGCACATCGGGCTCCAGACGGTGAGCTGGCTGTTCACCGGGGAGATCGAGCACCGGGACAGCCTGGGCAGTCACGCCATGGTCCGCCCCGGCGAGATCAACCTGATGACGGGCGGCCACGGCATCGCCCACACCGAGGTGTCGACCCCGTCGACCACGGTCCTGCACGGCGTGCAGCTCTGGGTGGCGCTGCCGGCCGAGCACCGGGACGCGCCGCGCGACTTCCGGCACCACGTGCCGGAGCCGGTGGCCCTGCCCGGCTCCGCGGGCGAGGTACGGGTCTTCCTGGGCTCGCTGCTCGGCTCGGTCTCGCCGGTCCCCACCTTCACCCCGCTGCTGGGCGCCGAGCTGGTCCTCTCCCCCCGGGCCACCGTCAGCCTGCCGGTGGACGAGAGCTACGAGCACGGCCTGCTGCTGGACACCGGCGCGCTGACCTTCCCCGGCGGGAACCGTCTGGCGCCCGCGGAGCTGGGTTACCTGCCGCCGGGTCGGGCCACCGTCGACATCGCCAACCCGAGCGCCGACGAGCCCGCCCGGGTGATCCTGCTGGGCGGCCCGCCGTTCGGCGAGGAGATCGTCATGTGGTGGAATTTCGTGGGGCGTTCGCACGAGGAGATCGCCGAGGCCCGGGCCGCGTGGGAGGCGCACTCCGACCGGTTCGGCGTCGTGGAGGGCTATCCGGGCGACCGGCTGCCCGCGCCCGCCCTGCCCAACATCCGTCTCCAGCCGCGAAGGAACCCCGTGCCCGAGAACCCGCCCGCCCCCGACGAGACCACCCAGGTCCGCCTCGCCCTCGAGGCCCACCGTTACGAGATCCTGGTGGAGGGCGCGGTCGCCGGTTTCACCGAGTTCCGCGATCACGGAAGCCGGCGGGTCTTCTTCCACACGGTGGTCGAGGACGCCTACGCGGGCCGTGGCCTGGCCTCGGTCCTGGTTCGCGAGGCGCTGGAGCACGTGCGCGCGAGCGGCATGCACCTGGTCCCGATCTGCCCGTACGTGGCCAAGTACCTGACCAAGCACGACGGTTACCGCGACATCACGGACGAGGTGACCCCGGAGGTCAAGGCCTGGCTGAAGGCCGAGCTCGAGGCCTGACCCCGGGCGGGTCGACCTCCGCCCACACGGTCCTGTCCGGCCCCCGGCGCGGCGCGACGCCCCACGAGCGGGCGAGCGCCGCGACCAGCGGCAGGCCGCACCCCGCCTCGTCCAGCGGCCCTCCGCGGTCCGCCCCCGCCGCGTGGGCCGCGTTCCTCCGTCCGGTCCGCCGGCTCCCCCGATCCTGGCGTTCACCCGTCCGTCGCCCCGCGGACGGACCGCGGTCTTCTCCCGCGCACGGTGGACAGGCACGCTCCGGCTGTCCGACCCAGACGATCAGCGCAGTCCCCGGGAGCGAGTTGTGAAGACCGGTACCAGCAGCACACGCGTCCTGACCGCCGCCGTGGCGGTGATCGCGAGCACCCTGGCCCTGGCCCCGGCGGCCGACGCCTCGGGCCGCCCGGCCGGGGAGCTCCCCGGCGTGACGCCCCGCGCGGAGACCGCCGCGGTCTTCGACGACGACGAGGGCGGCAACGCGGACGCCGACGACCCGGCGATCTGGCGGAACCCGGCCGACCCGGACCGCAGTCTGGTCGTCGCCGCGGTGAAGGAGGGCGGTCTGCGCGTCTACGACCTCGACGCCCGGCAGGTGCAGGCCGTTCCGGCTCCCCCGGCCCCCGGACCCGAGGACGCGCCGGGCCGGTTCAACAACGTCGACCTGGTGCGAGGTCTGCGGCTGCCCTCCGGCCGGGCGGACGTCGCCGTGGCCAGCGACCGCGGCACCGACCGGCTGCGGTTCTACCGGATCGACGGCGGCCGCACCGCCGCCCCGCTCACGGACGTCACCGACGCGGCGGCCCCGCGGATCTTCACCGCTTCGCAGGAGGAGGTGAACGAGGAGCGCACCGCCTACGGTCTGGCCGCCTTCACCGACCGGCGCACCGGCCGGTCCTACGCCGTGGTGAGCCGGGCCGGGACCACCGAGGTGGCGCTGCTGGAGCTTCGCCTCACGTCGGCCGGCTCCGTCACCTACCGGAAGGTGCGCACCGTCGCGCTTCCCTCGTCGTTCGGCCTGCCCGGCGGGGGGTCCTGGTCGCCGTGCGGCGATCCCGGCGAACTGCCCCAGGTCGAGGGCATGGTGGTGGATCCCGCGACCGGCACCGTGTACGCGGGGCAGGAGGACGTCGGCATCTGGCGGATCCCGTCGGGGCTGCGCGGCCGGCCGGAACTGATGGACACCGTGCGGGAGTTCGGCGTGCCCGCGGTGTACGACGAGGAGAGCGACGAGTGCGTCGCGGCCGGCGCGGACCCCGGCGTGGGCGGCACCCGCCTCACCGCAGACGTCGAGGGCCTGACACTGCTGCCCGGCGGCGCGGGCGGCGGCACCCGGCTCCTTGCCTCCAGCCAGGGCGACGACACCTTCGCCGTGTACGAGCGGGGCCGGTACGCGGGCGGATTCCGCGTGGTGGCGTCGGGCGGGCCGGACGGCTCCGAGGAGTGCGACGGCGCGGCCGTCCTCGGCGCCCCGCTGGGCCGCCGCTTCCCGCACGGTCTGCTGGTGGTGCAGGACGGCCACGCGTCCCCGGAGGACGCGGACCGGGAGGCCACCGGCTTCAAGTTCGTCGACCTCGCCGACGTCGAGGCGGTGCTGGACGGGCGTCGCGGCTGAGCACGGCCGGGCGCGACCGGGCACGACCGCGCGTGACCGGGGCCGGGGGCCGGGGCCGGGGCCGACCGGCGGGACTACCGCGAGTCGTCCTCGCCCGTCCCCGGCTCCGCCATCTTCCGGTGGAAGAGGCCCTTCACCTTGTCCGGCACGACCTTCTGCACGGTCCCCTGCGCCTTGGTCTGGGCGGAGCCGGTGACCAGCTTCCTCCGGCCCTTGGTGACCGCCTCGAAGGCCTGGCGGGCCACCTCGGCGGGGTCGTCCTTCTCCATGGTGCCGACCTTGGTGTCCTCCATCCCGGCGCGCCGGAAGAAGTCGGTGTCGGTGGGGCCCGGCATGAAGGAGGTGACGGTCACGCCGGTGTCCTTCAGCTCCTCCTGCAACGCCTGGGCGAAGGACTGCACGAAGGACTTCGACGCGTTGTAGACGGACTGGAAGGAACCGGGCGACAGGGAGGCGATCGACGAGGTGAACAGCAGGCGGCCCTCCCCGCGCTCCAGCATCCGCCGGAGCAGCGGTTTGGCGAGCAGGACGGTGGAGGTGACGTTCAGGTCGATGACCTCGCGGTCGTCGCCGGGGTCGGTGTCCACGAAGGCGCCGCCGCGGCCGACGCCGGCGTTCAGCGCGGCGACGTCCACGGCGAAGGGCGCCGCGGCGGACACCACCAGGGCGACTCCCCGCGGGTCACGGAGGTCGGCGCGGACGGTGCGCACGTCGGCGCCGGTCTCCCGCAGCCGGGCCGCGGCGTCCTCGATGGCGTCGTCCTCGGCGTTGATCAGCAGGTCGTAGCCGTGCTCGGCGAACTGACGGGCGAGTTCGAGACCGATGCCGCGTGAGGCCCCGGTGACCAGGGCGACGGGCCGGCGGCTGCCGGGGTCGCCCGGCGCGGGTGTGGTGCTGGGCGTGTTCATGATGGCGGAGTAACCGGCCTGGGCGCGGTCAATCGCCCTCGCCGCCCGTGTCGTCCGTCTGCCCGGGCCGTACGGCCAGCAGGGCGATGTCGTCGGTGGCGTCGGCGCCCAGACGGATCAGCAGTTCGTCGCAGAGGGCGCCCAGCGGCTCGTGGGCGAGGGCGAGGGCCTGGTCGTGGAGCCGCCGCAGGGAGTCGTCCAGGTCCTCGCCCCGTCGCTCGACCAGGCCGTCGGTGAAGAGCAGGAGCGTCGCCCCCTGGGGCACCCGCACCGAGGCCCCTTCACGGGGCAGGTCGTGTCCGGTGCCGAGCATCAGCCCGGTGCCGCCTTCGAGCAGGCGCGCGCCCCGTTCCGGATGCACCAGGAGCGGCGGCAGGTGGCCCGCGGAGGAGAAGTGGAACTCCCAGTCCCCGGGCCGCAGTTCCCGCATCCTGCCGTACACGCAGGTGGCGGTCGTGGCGGACCGCAGGCTGCGGTCGGCCATGTCGAGCCGGCGCAGCACCTCCTCGGCGGGCTCCTGCCGGTCGAGGGCGATGCCCCGCAGCATGCTGCGCAGCTGGCTCATGGTGATCGCCGCTTCCAGGTCGTGACCGGCGATGTCACCGATGATCAGTGCGAGGTCGCCGTCGGGGAGCCGGAAGCAGTCGTACCAGTCGCCGCCGATCCTGGTGGTGACGGACGACGTCGCGTAGCTCGCGTCGAGTTCCAGCCCGGGCATCCGCGGCAGGGCGGGCAGCAGGTCGCGCTGGAGCGGTTCGGCGACGTAGCGGGTCCCGTCGTACAGACGCTGGTTCTCGACGGCGAGGGCCACGGCGCGTGCCAGGTCGTCGACGAAGGCGAGATCGCTCTCGACGAACGGGTCCGAGGGGTCCTCGCGGGCCAGGGTGAGGGCCCCGAAGATCTGCCGGCGGGCACGCAGCGGGGCGACGACGGCGCTGGCGCAGGCGAACTGTTCGAAGAGCGACCGGTAGCCGGCGTCCAGACCGCACTCCCCGGGGCGCGGCGGGATCCGCCCGCCGAGCAGCAGGGGCCCGGCGCCCCGCAGGGTGCGGGCGAGGGGGCCGCGCGCGCTTTCCGAGATGGGCGGGAGGCGGCCTTCGATGCCGCCTTCCGCGGCCCTGGTGCCGTCGCGGTGCATGACGCCGACGCGCTCCACGGTCTCGCCGTCGAGGAGGTCGATGACGCACCAGTCGGCCAGACGCCTGACCAGGTGGGCGGAGACGGCGTGCAGTCCCTGCCCGAGTTCCGACGCGTCCGCGAGTGCGCGGCCGACGTCGGCGAGCAGACTGAGCCGGTCCATGGCGGCCATCGCGGCCGCCGCCGCGGCCGGGCGGCGGCCGAACTCGGTGAGGTCCGGCGCACCGTCCGGGGCGTCCCGCCGGGGCGGGGCCGACGGGGCCGGCGGCTCGGGCACGCCCGCCGGCCGGACGGCCGGCCTGCGGTGGGAGGGGCGGGGGTCCGGCCCGAAGGCGGTGGAGCGGGGCACCATCTGGCCGATGAACACGGTGTGGCCGTCCGCCATCTCCTGCGCCTGGATCAGCAGCCGCACCGGCACGAGGTGACCGTCCCGGTGCAGTGCCGGCAGCGGCACCGGCCGCCCGAGGATGCGGGGTCGTCCGGTCAGCAGCAGCGAGTGGAAGGCGGCCAGGTGGCGTTGTTGCAGGTGGTCGGGGATCAGGGTGGTCAGGTACCGGCCGACGAGGGCGTCGCGGTCCCAGCCGAGGAGGTCGGCGGCGGGCGCGTTGACGGCGACGATCAGGTTGTCGTCGTCGACGACCACGGTGGGCAGGCGGCTGGTGTGCACCTCCTCCTCGTCCCAGGGCACCAGGTCCAGCGGGCTGGCCGAGGGGTCGCGGGGCACCACCGTCCAGGCGGTCGGCAGTGCTCCGTCCAGCTGAGCGACGATCTGCCCGAAGAACCAGTCCTGCAGGGCCTGGCTCTGCGGCAGGCCGGGCCGGGTCAGCAGGAGTTCGTCGCGGCTGGCCTCCTCGGCGCTCTCCAGGACACGGCGCAGCAGCCGGACGGCGGGGCCGCTGCCCACGGGCAGGGAGAGGGTGACGGTGCGGATCCCGGTGACGCCTCGCCGGCCGCCGAGGGCGGCCTGGGCCGCCGCGCTCAGCACGTTGCAGGTGTCGCGTGCGGCGAGCAGTTCCTCCGGGTCGACGCCCAGCCGGTCGCCGATGGTTCCGGCGAGGGCCAGTTCGCGCAGGACGGCGTGCCGGTGGTGCTCGGAGGTGACGTGCAGCGCGCCGGGCAGGTCGATGAGCACCACGGGGACGGTGTCGGGGCCGGCGAGCGGGCGGGCCGGGGGCCACCGGGAGGGCGCGCCGGGCCTCCCCTCCCGCAGCAGCAGTTCGCACCACACCCGTTTCTCCTCGCCGCCCCGGTCGGCTCCGAACCGGTCGGCGAGTTCGGTGACCACGCCCAGCCCCCGCCCGGTGCCCGCGTTGGGGGGACACGTGCGGGGCACCGGCATGAGGTCGGGTCTGCGGTCGGCGACCTCCACGCGGATCCGCTCCTCGTCGGCCCGGACCGTCACCTCCACCTCGGTGCGGGCGTGCAGAAAGCTGTTGGTCGCCAGTTCGCTGACCAGCAGGCACGCGGTGTCCAGGGGCCCCGGCGGGGCGCCCGCCGCCTCGAGGACGGACCGCACGAAGCCGCGGGCGGCGGCCACGCTGTCCGCCCGCCGCCCGTCGAACCGCCGGGAGCGCGGCGCTCCGGGCGACGGCGAGCTGTCCATGGGGCCAGTCTGCACCGCCGCCCGGCCCGGGGCCCGGGGCCGCCGCCGCCGTACGGGGGGACGACCGCCGGGGCCCGGGGCGCTCCCGGTCGGCGGGCCGCCGGGACCGGGGGCGCCGGCGGTCAGCGCAGGGCGTCGGCGAGGACGCGGGCCGTCTCCTCGAGCAGGAGGTCCTGGCGGGTGGCGTCCCGTTCCGGCTTGGTGGTCAGGACGGCCATCACCAGGGGCGTGCCGTCCTCGGTCCACACCACCGCGACGTCGTTGAGCGAGGCGTAGGTGGCGGAGGCGCCCGTCTTGTCGGCGACGGTCCACTCCGGCGGCAGGCCCTTCCGCAGGCGCTTGTCCCCCGTCCTGTTGCCCAGCAGCCAGGTGGTGAGCTGTTCCTGGTCGCCGCGCCCGAGGGCGTCGCCCAGGACGAGGCGGGCGTAGGTCGCCGCGATCGCGCCGGGGGTGGTGGTGTCGGTCCGCCGCCACGGCTCGCCGGAGTTGAGCTCGGGCTCCCAGCGGTCCAGGCGGGTCACCGGGTCGCCCAGGGAGCGGGCGAAGCGGGTGATGCCGTGCGGGCCGCCGATCTGCCGGAGCAGCAGGTTGCCGGCGGTGTTGTCGCTCCACTGGACGGCCGCGGCGCACAGCTCGCGGATGGTCATCCCGGTGGCGAGGTTGGCCCTGCAGACGTCCGAGTTCTCGACGAGCTGGGCCTCGGTGTAGTGGATCCGGCGGTCCAGGAAGGCGCCGTCGGTGTCCCGGTCGCGCAGCACCGCGGCGGCGGCCAGCGCCTTGAAGACCGACAGCATGGGGAACCGCTCGTCGGACCGGTGCCGCACCGCGACGCCGGTCCTCATGTTCCGCGCGTAGACCCCGACGCGGGCGCCGTGCCGCTGTTCGAGTTCGTCGAGTCGGGCCACGGCGTCGCCGGGCGCCTGGGCGGCCGCCGCCGGGCGGGCGGCGGCCAGGGCCACGGCGGTGGCCGCGCCCGCCGCCAGCAGGGTGCGCCGGGTGGTGGAGTGCCGGAAAAGGGAGTGCTGTGATGCGGGGATCGTTCTCTCCGTTCCTCGGGGATCGTGATCGTTCATCACCTCTCTCCACGCGGGCCGCAGCGGAAACGGTTCCACGCCGTCAGTTCCGGCGGGCGGCCCAGACGGTGCGGACCGAACGGGGGACGACGTCCTGGCGGCCTCCCAGAAAGGCCGGATCACCGGGGGACAGCAGTCGCTCCAGGGCCTCAAGGTCGTCGGGGGCGAGTTGGTCCTCCAGCGCGCCGCGGACCCGCTCGAGCACCAGTCGGGCGTAGCCGGCGGCCTCCGCGCCGGGCGCGCCCTCCGCGGTGACGGTCCACCGCTCGACGGGTCCGAACCCGGCCCGCTCCATGGCGCCGCTCCAGTCGGGGTAGGCGTTCCAGCCCGCCTTCGCAGCGACCTCCCGGCAGCGGTCCTCCAGGCCGGGACGGCCCACGCCCGCGTCGAAGGGCAGGAACCGCGGCATCCCGTCGGACTCGACGACGATCAGCAGACCACCCGGGACGACCGCCTCGCCCAGGCGCGCGAGCAGGGCGTCGGGACCGGCGACGTGGTGCAGGGACGAGGAGGCCCACACGACGTCGAGCGGACCGAGGTCGGGCAGCGCGGCGTCGAGGTCGGCGCGCACCGCCCGCACCCGCTCGGCGAGCCCCGCCTCGCGGGCCCCGGCGAGGACGCGCTCCAGCATCCGCGGGGACAGGTCGACGGCGGTGACCCGCGCCGCGGGGAACCGGCGGGCCAGCGCCAGGGTGCCCACGCCCGGGCCGCTGCCCAGGTCGACGACGTGACGGGGGTCTGCGGGGCCGTGGGCGGTGACGGCCCGCTCCAGCGCCTCCTCCAGCGCGGGTGTGAAGGTGCGGGCCTCCAGCTCCAGCAGTTCGGCGTGGGCGGCGTCGTCCCCGTGGTCGTGGTGTCCGTCGTGCCCGTGCTCGCCGTGCCGCGGGGCGTGCCCGGGGTGAGCATGGTGGTGGCCGTGGCCCGGGTCGGGTGCGTGGTGGTGCGTCATACGACCACCGTAGGCGCATCCTGCGCGAGAGGCATACACTCTTGCTCATGACGCAAGAAGTCGACCTGGACAGTCTGATCAGGCAGCGGATCCGCAGTCTGCGGCACGCGCGCGGCTGGTCCCTCGACGCCCTTGCCGCCCGCGCCCACCTCAGCCCTTCGAGCCTGAGCCGGATCGAGACCGGTCACCGCCGGATCTCCCTCGACCAGCTGGTCCCGATCGCCCGTGCCCTGGACACCACGCTCGACCAGCTGGTCGAGTCGCCGTCCGACGAGGACGTGGTGATCCGGCCGCAGCCCACGCACACGCCGGGGATGACCGTCTGGCTGCTGTCGCGGGAGGCTTCGGTGCACGGGGTGACGGTGGCGAAGATGCGGATCGCCCCCGAGCTCCCCCTCCTGCCGGACAGCCTGAAGGTCCACCCGGGCCACGAGTGGTTCACGGTGCTCTCCGGCACGGCCCGCCTGCACCTGGGCGACCGGACGATCCTGGTGCAGGCGGGGGACGCCGCGGAGTTCTCCACCATGACCCCGCACGCCTTCCGGGCGCACGAGGCCCCGGTGGAGATCCTGACCGTCCTCGACCACAACGCCGAGCGGGTGCATCTGCACGGCGGCGAGGGCGCCGTGTCCTAGCGGCTCGGGCGACGCCCGCGCCCGCCGAGGGCGCCGCGTCCTGACGGCTCAGGCGCCCGCGCCCGCCGCTCCGTCGCCCCGCTGCGCGAAGAAACCGGACAGGGCGTCGGCGAGTTCGCGGGGCGCCTCCTCGGCCATGTGGTGGCCGGAGTCGATCCCGTGGCCGCGGACGTCGTCGGCCCAGTCGCGCCAGATCTCCAGCGGGTCGCCGTACAGCTCCTCGAGGTCGTCGCGGAGCGACCACAGGACCAGCGCCGGGCACCGCACCCGCCGCCCCGCCGCGCGGTCGGCCTCCTCGTGGGCGCGGTCCACGGTGAGGCCCGCGCGGTAGTCCTCGAGCATGGCGCGCACCACCTCCGGCCGGCGCACGGCGGCCAGCCGTTCGGCGTGGTTCTCCTCGCCCATCGCCTCGGGGTCGCCGCGGTACCAGCTGTCGGGATCGGCGGTGATCACCCGTTCGGGGATCTCCGGCTGGGCGAAGAAGAACCAGTGCCACCACCGGGTGGCGAACTCCGCCCCGGCGCGGTCGAGATGCTCGGAGATCGGCACGCAGTCCAGCAGACCGACGCGGGTCACCGCCGCCGGGTGGTCGAGGGCCAGCCGCAGGGCGACGTACGAGCCCCGGTCGTGCCCGGCGACCTGGAACCGCTCGTGTCCCAACTCCCGCATCACGGCGACGAGGTCGGTCGCCATGGCGCGCTTGGAATGGGCGCTGTGGTCGGCTGTGGGGGCGGGCCCGCGGGAGCGTCCGTAGCCCCGCAGGTCGGGGCAGACGACGGTGAAGCCGCGGTCGGCGAGAAGCGGCGCCACCCGGTGCCAGGTCGCGGAGGTCCGCGGATGCCCGTGCAGGAGGAGGACGGGCGGGCCCTGTCCCCCGTGGCGCACGAAGATCGAGGCCTCGCCGGTGTCGATCCGGGTCTCGCTGAAGTCGGGGAACATCGTCGCCATCCTTCCGCCGGCGGGCCGCCTCCGGCCGCACCCGTGTACCCCGGCGTGCCGCGCGGCCACCGGGCCGCCGGGTGGGTGCGGACGGCTAGCGTGAAGTCATGACGACACAGCAGCAGTTGAGCCTGGTGACGCTGGGCGTGGCCGATCTGGCCGTGAGCCGCCGCTTCTACAGCGAGGGACTGGGCTGGTCCCCGCTGCTCGACCTCGACGAGGTGGTCTTCTACCAGATGGGCGCGGGCCTCGCCCTGGCCCTGTTCCCGCTGGCCGACCTGGCGGCCGACGTGGGCAGTCCGGCGACGGCCGGGACGCCGTTCACGCTGGCGCGGAACGTGGAGTCGCCGGCCGAGGTGGACGAGGCGATGGCGCGGGCCGGGGCGGCGGGCGCGGAGGTGCTCAAGCCGGCGCAGCGGGCCGCCTTCGGCGGCTACCACGGCTACTTCGCCGACCCGGACGGTCACCGCTGGGAGATCTGCCACAACCCGGGCTGGTCGGTGGCGGAGGACGGCACGGTGTCGCTCACGGCGGTGGATCCGGACGCGGGCTCGCGGTAGTCCGGCCCGGGAAAGGCCGCCACGGTCCGGACGCGCCGCCGCTCAAGGGCCGGAAACCGCTTGGCCCGCCGCGGGCGATCTTGGACGATGGACGCCGGCGGTCGGCACCGGCCGCGGGACACCGAGCCAGGGGGAAGCGCATGAGCCGTCCGTCGGAGACCGCCGGCACCGGATCGAGGGCGGGGGACGCCGGTCGTCCCGCCGGTCCGAGAAGCCCGGCGGGACGCGAGGAGGTGCGCGCCGGGCGGGCCGTGGTCCGTCCGGGCGTGACGCTTGTTTACGACGACCTGGGCCCCGCGGACGGCGTCCCGGTGCTCCTGGTGCACGGTCATCCCTTCGACCGGAGCATGTGGCGCCCGCAGGCCGCGGCGCTGGTCGCGGCCGGGCACCGGGTGATCCTGCCCGACCTGCGCGGCTACGGCGCGAGCACCGTGGCCCCGGGGGTGACCGAGTGGCGGGACCACGCCGACGACCTGGCCGCGCTGCTCCGGCTCGTCGGAGTGCCGCGGGCCGTGGTGGCGGGGCTCTCGATGGGCGGTCAGATCGCCATGGAGCTCCACCGCCTCCACCCGGAGCGCACCGCCGCGCTGGTGCTCGCCGACACCTCGCCCGTCGCGGAGACCGAGGAAGGGCGAGCCTGGCGCAACGCGCTGGCCGACCGGCTGCTCGCCGAGGGCATGGACGGCTACGCCGCCGAGGTGCTGGACCGCATGATCACGCCGGGCCACGTGACCTCGATGCCCGAGGTCGCCGCGCACGTGAACGGGATGATGCGCGCCACCGTGCCCGCGGGCGCCGCGGCGGCGCTGCGGGCGCGGGCCGAGCGGCCCGACTACCGGGACTCCCTGCGCGAGGCCCGGGTGCCGGTGCTGCTGCTGGTCGGCGAGGAGGACACCTACACCCCCGTGGCGGAGGCGGAGGCGATGCGCAAGCTGGTGGACGACTCCCACCTCGTCGTCCTCCCCGACGCGGGCCATCTCCCCAACCTGGAGCAGCCCGAGCGGTTCGACGCCGCGCTGCTGGACTTCCTGCGGGCCCGGCGGGAGGAGTTGGCGCCGCCGCACCCGCTGCTGGGACTGCTGCTCGACGCCGCGGAGGGCCGCTTCCCCGAGGCGGACGGCGCCGTCACGGTGCTGCCGCGGCCGCCGCACGGTCCGGAGTGCTCGGTGGCCTTCACCGGCCACGCGGTGGTGGCGACCTCGCTGCCCGCCGAGCGGGTGGACTCCCTGCGCCCCGACGGCTTCGGCGGGTCGCTGGCGCCGGACTTCCTGCGCGCGCTGGCGGGGCCTTCCGGCCGGGTCGGCACCGTCGACGCCGTCCTGGTCGCCCGCGGGTCCGGCGGGCCGGCCCGGCTCGGCCCGTTGAACGGGCTGGACGAGCATCCCCGGGTGCGGCACGCCCGCGGACTGCGGCGCGGCGTACGGGTGTTCGGCGACGAGCGGGGTCTGGTCACCCTGGCGGAGGGGCCGGCGGGGCGCACCGAGCTGAGCGTCGAGCTCTCCCCGGCCGCGGAGCACTCGCGCGGGTACGGCAGGTCCCTGCTGGCCGACGCGCTCACCCTGGTGCCGGTGAACGCGCCGGTGTTCGCCGCGGTCGCGCCCGGCAACGCCCGTTCGCTGCGCGCCTTCCTGGCCGCCGGGTTCACCGCGATCGGCGCGGAGTCGCTGATCGAGCCCGCCCGTCCGGACAGCTGAGGCCGGTCCCGCCGCCGGGGCGTGCGCCGCGCCGCAAGGGAGGAACGCGGGCGGCGCACGCCGGTCGGTGGTCGGAGCGGGGCATCCCGCCGGTCGGCCCAGGCCGAAGGAGCGGGCCGCGTAGCAGGGCCGCAGAGGGAGTCGTGTCCCTGTCCCACCGCCCGTCAGGAGCCTGAGCATCGTGGTGGAGCGGGCGTACGCGCCCGCTCCGAGCGAGGAGTGTCCATGGCGGCAGGGTGGGCGTCGCGGGCGGGACGCGGCATCGGCGAGACGGCCGGGGCCCCCGGCTCGACCGGAAAGCGCCGGCCGGAAGGGACGTCAGGGGACCTCAGCGCTCCGGCGGGACGGGGCGCAGGGCCAGCAGGGCGATGTCGTCCGCCCCGTCCGCGCCGAGCCGGATCAGCAGCTCGTCCAGGAACACGTCCAGCGGTTCGCGCGCCAGGTCGGCCGTGTGCCGGCGCAGCCGCGCGAGGGACTGCTCCAGTCCCTCGCCCCGGCGTTCGACGAGCCCGTCGGTGTAGAGCAGCACGGTGGCCCGGGGAGGCAGCGCCACGGCCGTTGCCGGACGCGGCATGTCGAAGCCGGTGCCCAGCATCAGGCCGGTGCCCTCCTCCAGGTAGCGGGTCTCGCCGTCCTCGGTGGTGATCAGCGGGGGCAGATGACCTGCCGCCGAGTGGACGAACTCCCACGGCCCTTGTTCGGGCCCGCGGACCAGCCCGTACACGCAGGTCGCGGTCGCCTCCCGGTAGAGGGTGTGGTTGGCGATGTCCAGGCGTCGCACCACCTCGCCGGGCGGCTCCTCCCGGTCGACGGCGATGCCCCGGAGCATCGAGCGCAGCTGGCTCATGGCGACGGCCGCCGCCAGGTCGTGCCCGGCGACGTCGCCGATGGTCACCGCCAGGTCGCCGCGGGGCAGCACGAAGCAGTCGTACCAGTCGCCGCCGACCTCCGCGGTGACGGAGGACGGAACGTAGCGGGCGGCGACATCCAGGTGGGGCAGCTCGGGCAGGACCGGCAGCAGCGAGCGCTGCAGCTGCTCGGCGATGCCGCGGGTCTCCTCGTAGAGGCGGGTGTTGTCCAGGCCGACGGCGATGCCGTGCGCCAGGTCGTCGACGAAGGCGAGGTCGGCCTCGGTGAAGGGCCGGTGGGGGGTGGTGCGGGCGAGGGTGATCGCGCCCAGCACGTCACGGCGGGCCCGGAGCGCGGCCACCACCGCGCTGTCCGCCCCCAGCGTCTCGAACAGGGCCCGGTGGCGGGCGTCCAGCGGGCTGCCGACCTGGCCCGGCGGCTCGTCGGCACCACTCCCCGGGAGCAGCAGGGGACCCGCGCCGCGCAGTACCCGGGCCAGTGGCCCGCGCGCGCTCCCGGAGAGCGGCGGGAGGGCGCCCTCGAAACCCGCCGCCGGTCGTCCGTGGCGGTCGCGGCGCACCACGCCGACCCGCTCCCCCGTTCCGTCCAGGCCGAACAGGTCGATCACGCACCAGTCGGCGAACCGTCCGGTGAGGATCCGGCACACCTCGCGCAGCCCGCCGTCGGGGTCGGAGGAGTCGGTGACGGCCCGCCCGGTGTCCACGATCATCGCCAGGCGCGCCATCGCCTCGCTGCCCACGGGGGCGGCGGCACGAGGGTCATCAGGCCGGCCGTCCTCCGGCCGGCCCTCGGGGGTGACGACGGGGCGTGCCTCGGGGTGCGGCTGCTGGGCCTCCGTCTCCTCCCCGGTCCGCTCACGCACCCCCGAGGCGGCCTCTCCGGCCCTCGGGATCAGGTGGGCCACGAACAGGGTGCGGCCGTCGGCGGTGTGCTGTGTCTGGATGACGAGGCGGATCGGCACCTGCCGTCCGTCCCGGTGCAGCGCGGGCAGCGGGACGGACCGGCCCAGGATCCGGGCCCGTCCGGTGAACAGCAGGGAGGTGAACGCCTCCTTGTGCCGCTGCCGCAGGTGCTCGGGGATGATCGTGAGCAGTCTGCGCCCCACCAGTGCGTCCGGCTCCCAGCCCAGCATCCCGGCGGCCGCCGCGTTCACCGCGACGATCCGGTTCTCCTCGTCGGCGGCGACGGTCGGGGTCCTGCTGTCGCGCACCTGGACCGGGTCGAAGGGCACCGTCTCCAGCGGACCCGGCGTGGGGTCGCGCGGGACGACCGTCCAGGCGGTCGGGTGACCGCCGGCCAACTGCCCGGCGATCTGGCCGAAGAGCCAGCTCCGCAGGGCGCGGACCGCCGGAACGGCGGGGCGGGCCAGCATCCGTCCGTCGCGGGCCGCCTCCTCGGCCTGGTCGAGCACCTGGCGCAGGACCAGCACCGAGGGCGAGGCGTCGGCCGGCACCGACAGGGTGAGGGTGCTGGTGCCGACCTCGGAGGGCGGCTGCCGTTCGAGCGCCGCGGTCACCCAGACGCTGATCATGTGGTTGGCGTCGTGGGCGACGGCCAGGTCCTCGGGGCGGACGCCGAGGGTGTCGCCGCCGAAGGCGGCGAGCGCCAGTTCCCGCAGCAGTTCGTGCCGGTTGCGGTGGGACGCCGTGTAGAGGGAGCCCGGAAGGTCGATCAGGGTGACGGTCCTGCGCGGCCCCGGGTCCTGGGCTGCGGTCCCCCAGCTGGAGGGGACCGGCGGCGTACTGGCGGGGCCGACCTCGAACCACACCGTCTTGCGGCCACCGCCGGACTCCACGCCGTAGCGGGTGGCCAGCCGCTGGACCAGGGAGAGTCCCTGCCCGGTGGCCGCGAAGGGGTGGAACTCCTGCTGCGGCATCAGGCCGAGGCCCGACCGCTCGTCGCTCACCCTGATCTCGGTCCGGTCCTCCCGCGGCCGGATCGTCACCTCGACCACGCTCCTGGCGTGCAGCACCGCGTTGCTCACCAGCTCGTCCACCAGCAGCTCGGCGACCTCGCACGTCTCCCCGGCGTCCTGGCCGAGGACCTTCCGCACGAACCTCCGGGCCTCCCCCACACTCGCGGGGCGCGGGGCGAACCGGCGGGAAAGGGGATGACTGGGAGCAATGTCGGACATGCCCCTCAGTGTCCGTCACGCGGGACGACCGGCCCGGCAGACACCGCCGACCGCGGACGGACCTCCCGTCCGTCCTGAAAGTCAGGCAATCAGGCGGTCAGGCCGTCAGGCCGTGACCATGCGGAGGAAGGCGTCGAGGTTGTCCCGCATGCGGGCGACCTTGCCCTCCAGTCCCAGGCTCTCCTCGAAGCCGCGTCCGGCCGCGCTCTCCTTCATGCCGCGCAGGTAGAGCGAACAGGCCAGGTCGGCGCAGAGGTACTGGCCGACGGTGTTGCCCTGCCGCCCGGCCTCACCGGTGCGGCGGGCGGACATCAGCACGACGTCCCCGCGGACGTGGGTGGTCAGGCAGAGCGAGCACAGGGACCGGGCGGTGAAGCCGCGCGCGGCGCCCGCGGAGACCGCCCGCAGGGACAGGCCGAGCAGCCCGCCGTCCTCCCGCTCGGCGACCAGGTAGGCGCGGTCGGGGGCGCCCGGATCCCGCCAGCCGAGGAAGTCCAGGTCCTCCCAGGGCCGCTCCGCCAGGTCCCGGGGCAGCCCGAGGCGCTTGGCCTCGCCCTTGGAGCAGTTCACGAAGCTGTCGCGGATGTCGGTCTCGGATATCTCTCGCACGCCACCGAGGCTAGGCCGCCTAATACCTTTAGGCAAAATGATTATTTCTCTAGGTGAGGGCGGTCACCTTCCGGCTTACCGCCGGCCACGCTCACGGCCGCTCGGCGGGGCGCCCTCCGGTGACCCCGTAGTACTGCAGGTCCTGGACCTCGGGAGAGGTGGTGACGGCGAACCGGGTGACGGCCTCGGTGGTGGTTCTCCCGCCGCGGGTGACCTCCGCGGCGGTGCGCCCGGGCCGCAGCGGCAGCAGCTCCGCCCGCACCCCCGCCTCCATGGTGAACCGCTCGTGCAGGTCGCCGACCGTGACGTCCACCGCCCCGGGGCGGGCCAGGAAGGTGAGCACCTCCACGGTGTCCCGGGCGGGGGCCGATCCGGGGCGCGACCGCATGAGTTCCGGCTGGTCGGCGGCCCGGGCGTCGTGCGGCTGGACGCGGTGCGTGAGGTAGACCGTGTCGCGGACGACGCGCGGCCAGGAGCCGGTCTTGAACCGGGCGAGGTAGTAGGAGCTCAGGTCGAGGTAGGTGTGCCCGTTGTGCAGCGAGGGCGCGAACTGGGTGCTCTCCGAGTAGTCGTTCCAGGTGGTCAGCTGCACCCAGTCGGCGCCGTCCTCGATGGCGTGGTCCCAGCTCCCGCGCAGCGTCTCGGTGTTGCCCGCCTCGTCGTACACGCCCTGGTTGGGCCGGGCGTCCTGCACCGCCACGGGCTGCATCCAGAGCTTGCCGTGCCTGCGGGCCAGCTCCGCGTGCTCCGAGTAGTGGCCGAGGGCGGTGTGGCTGCGGCTGCCCCAGGTGGAGAAGCCGTGAGCAAGGGGGGCGAACTCGTCGGCGTGCGAGGTCAGGTCGAGGAAGACGGGGACGAAGGCGGTGCGGACACCGTGCCGGGTGCGCAGGGTGTCCAGCACCTCGCGCCACCAGCCGGCCGGCTTCTCCTCCGCCTTGAACGGGGACACCACGAGCCGGCCGTCGTCGAGCCGGTGCGCGTTGGGCGCGGCGCCCAGCTCGGCGAGGGCGCGGGCGAGGGTGGCCGGATCGGCGTCGAGGGACTTCATGTCGGGCATCAGCATGATGCGGAAGCCCGGGTCCTCCTCGCGGGCGGCCCGCATCAGCAGCTGGACGCGCTCCCAGTTGGGCCCTTCCAGGGAGAGCAGGTCGACGCTGAAGCCGTCGATCCCGGCGGCCACGGCGGTGCGGACCTCCTGGCGGTAATGCGCCGACCGCCAGTCGCCCGAGGCCGGTTCGACCGGGAGCGGCCGGTCGCGGAGCAGGCCGCCGTACGCGGCGTGCTTGCCGCTCTCGCCGTCGGCGGTGAGGTAGTTGCGGGCGTAGTAGTCCTCGTCCGCGGGCCGGTTGTCCAGGGAGAGCGGGTAGGGCGTGAAGTAGTGCGCGAACACCAGCCGGTCGCTCGAGCGCAGCCGCTCGGTGGACGGCAGGTCGAAGGGCAGTGGCTCACGCGCCGCGGCGGCGGAGGACGTGTCGCGGTCGCCCGCGGCGCCGAAGCCGAGCCCGGTGCCCGCGCCGACGAGCAGCAGGATGCCGACCAGGGCGGCGAGTCCGGCCCGGCGGCGGCTCCGGCCCGGTAAGGCGTGGCGCCGTGCTGTGGTGTTCTCCATGGGTGCCCTCCCCCGGCCGCGCGGCGGGTCGGGCCGCGCGCCGCCCAGTCAAGCCGACCGGACCCGTGCCCGCAATGCCTCGAAGGGGTCACTCCGCCTTTGTTCGAAACCCGCCCAGGTGTTCCCGCAACGCCTGGGCGGGCAGCGGGTGCAGCACGTCGCCGCGGACGCCGAGGGTGGTCCTCGCGGCCAGCAGCGCGTTGAGCACCGCCTCCTCCACGGCGTCGAGCACCGCCCGGAACAGGGGGTCCAGTGCGGTGTCCGGCACCGGCCCGTGCGGTGTCCGCGTCCCGAAGGCGAGGCCGTAGTCCCCGCTGCCGTGGCTGAACGACGCGCCGACCCGCCCCAGGGCGTACACCGACCGGCGCGCCACGCGGGCCAGCTGCCGGGCGTCCAGCGGCGCGTCGGTGGCGGTCACCACCATGCACGAGCCCGTGTCCGGCTCCGGGGGCCGGGCTGGCACCCCGACGTCGGCGGGCGTCACCTCACGTCCCAGCACCCGCAGCGTGCCGCCGAAGTTGGCCTGCACCAGGACCCCCACCACGGCGTCCTGCCCACCCACGGGCACCACCCGGGAGGACGTCCCGACACCCGCCTTGAAACCCAGCGCCGTGGTCCCGGTGCCCGCGCCGACGCATCCCTCGGCCACCGGTCCTCCGGCCGCCCCGTCCAGTGCGGCCCGGACGTGCTCCTCGCGCACCGGGCGGGAGCGGATGTCCGAGAGCAGCCCGTCGTTGCACTCCCCCACCACGGGGTTGAGGCTGCGCACCTCTTCGCGTCCGGGCTGCTCCAGCACCCACCCGACCAGCGCGTCGGCGACCCGGAACGCGGAGAGCGTCGAGGTGAGCAGCACCGGGGTCTCGATCGCGCCCAGTTCGGCGATCTGCGTCGCGCCGATCAGCTTGCCGTAGCCGTTGCCCGCGAACAGCCCGGCGGGCAGCGGGCTCTCCGGTCCGACGCCGTCGGGCACGACCGCCGTGACGCCGCTGTGCACGCGGGGCGGCTCCCACAGCGTGGTGTGCCCCACCCGCACCCCGGCCACGTCGGTGATCGCGTTGAGCGGGCCTGCCGGGAACGTCCCGCAGGACAGGCCGAGTTCGCGGGCGCGGGCGGGGGCCGGGGCGGACGGGGAGGTGCGGGAGGGCGGGACGGGGCGGGGGGACGGGGCGTCGCTCATGCCCGGCACGCTATCCCGCCGGTGTCACGTCCTCCGCGGCGCCGGGGCCGGCGGGCAGTTCGGTGAAGGAGTACGGCGGCCAGGGGCCCAGGAAGCGCACCCGCACCGCGGGGTGGCTGTCCTGGACGTCGGCCAGCACCGTGCCGACGGTCTCGATCTCGGTCGAGGGCACCAGCAGGGCCGCCGACATCACCTCCGCCTCGCGGGGGTCGCGGACGCTGCGGGTGCGGTCCCGGATGTCCTCGACCACCGCGGCGAGGCGGCGGCGGACGTCGGCGTGGATGCTGTCCGCCAGCCGCTCGGACGCCTCCTTGCGCAGACCCTCCAGCTTCTTGGCGAGCAGCCGGCGCATGCCGGGCGAGCGGCCGGCCATCTCGGCCTCCAGCGCGCGGGCCCGCTCGTCGTCCCCGGTGGCCGCCTCGCGGTTCACCGTGAGCTCGACGCGTAGTTCGGCGCGGCCGTCCAGTTCGCGCAGACGGCCGGAGAGTTCCTCCGCCCGCTCGCCGAGCCAGGCGCACAGCCGCTCCTCGGCACCGGCCTCCGGGCCCGGCGCGACCAGCACGTTGAAGGTCATCGGCAGGACGGCGCCGGTCCTCTCCCAGACGGCGACCACCGCGCGGTCCTGCTCGACCACCCAGCGGCGCACGGTCTCGTCACCGCCCTCGAAGGGCTCGGCGGGGCCGTCGTGCACCAGGGCGGCGAGGCCCGTGCCGGGGGCGCGCAGGACGCGCAGCGTGCGGTCGTCGAGACCGGTCACGCCGTCGGCCGGGTCGCCGGGGACGTCGGGCAGGAGTGCGTAGACGTAGAGGGCGGAGTCGTTCATCGGCCCGCCTCCTCCGCCCAGCGCGCCGGGTTGACCAGCTTGTCCACCACGTCGTCCACCACCTCGTCGAGGCCGCGGTGGAGATCGGCCACGGAAGTGGTGATGCCGTGGTCCTCCTTGATCTCCTCCAGCGCCTCGTCCAGTTCGAGCAGGGCGTCGCCGAGGCGTTCGAGCTCCTCCTCGGTGAGGTCCCCGCCCTCCATCCGGCGCAGCGCCTGGCGTTCCAGCGCCTCCTGGATCACCTCGACCAGGGTGAGCACCAGGGCGAGGACGCCGTGCTTGAGACTCTTCTCGTCGACCGTGAGAGCCATGGGTTGTCGTCTCCTTGTCCTGCGGTGCTCGCCGTCACGCCACGGGGGCCGGGGTGTCCGGCAGATCCGGGGCGAGCGGCATGTCGGGGGCGGCCGTCGCGGTCAGGGCGTCGGCCCACCGCCCGGGCTGGTCGGCGGCGAGGGTGACCCTCCCGTGCGACACGGTCTCCAGCACGATCACCTGTCCGTCGCCGCCGGGGCTGCGGCCGGGCTCGATGCGGGCGCCGAGTATCTCGCCGGGCGGCACGACCAGGGCCGGGCGGGCGTCCAGCGGCGACTTCCACATCAGGCCGGTGGGTCCCAGCCTGCCCTTGCCGCCGCGCCACAGCGGACCGCTGCGGCGCGGTTCCTGGTACCAGAGGTGTCCCTCGAACTCGTCCGCGGGAGCGCCCCGGGGCGCGGCGGGCAGTGCGGTGAGGCCGGGGTTGAGGCCGGTCAGCGCCTCGTGCAGGCCGTGCGGGTCGGCGGCCGACAGCAGGGCGGTGCGGCCGTCGAGGGTGGCCACCCGCAGCCGGGTGCGCTGCTCACCGCCGACGGTCGTCTCCGTCTCGAGCTGGACGGTGCGCAGGTCGCGGACCCCGGCCTCGAAGAGGACCTCCCGGGGGTCGCGGCGCAGCACCACCAGCCGCTGGTCGGTGAGGTGGACGCCGCCGGGGCGCCATCCGGTGTACACGCCCTCCTCGAGGAGGTGGCCGCCGGGCATCCGGGTCACCAGCTCCTCCCCCGCGCGCAGGTCGAGGTCGCGCCGTCCGGCGGAACGTTCCGCCCAGGCGCGGGTGGACTCGTCCCACTGCCGGAGCATGCCGTACTCCAGCATGGTCTCCATGCCGGCGATGGCGGCGCGCAGACTGACACCGATGAGAGGGATGTCCGCGACCGCGACGATGAGGTCGAGGTGGAGTACGGCGCCCTTGTTCAGCAGCACCTCGACCAGGTCGTCGAGGGTGACCCTGGGGTCGCGGGTGGGCTTCATCGCGGGCCGCGGCTGGGTCACTCTGTCTCCTCCTCCTTGGTCTCCGTGGTCTCCCGCGCTTCGGCGGTCTTGCGGGGTGCCTCCTTGCGAGCCGTGGCCTTCCGTGGAGCCGAGGTCCGCCTGCGGGCCGTGCCGGTCTTCCAGGTGGCGGCCTTGCGCGCGGGGTTCCTCCGGGCGCGTTCCTCGCTCACCCCGGCCGGTCGCTGCTGCTCCAGCTCCCCAGGCTCCCCGTCACCCTCACCCGTGTCGGTGGCCGCGCGGGACAGCGCCTGTGCGCTGCGCCAGCCGCACCAGGGGCACCACTCGTCCAGCAGCTGCTTGGTGGGCACCTTCTTGTCGCACTGGGGGCAGGCTTCCTTCTCCTCCTTGGCCTCACGCCAGGCCGCCGTGTCGGTGTCCGTCCCCGCGGGGAACTCCAGGCCGTAGCGGGAGGCGGTCTCGAACGACGCCAGAGCGGCACGGAGCCGGATGCCGAGGAGTTCGACGCCGGCGACCGAGACCATGATGTCGGCGTTGAGGACGAGGCCCTTGTCGAGCAGGGTCTCGACGACGTGGGCGAGGCTGCCCTCGCCGTCCCGCCGGGGTTCCAGGGCCCGGGCGTTGGCAACGGTACGGGGTGCCGGCGACCCGAAGGAGCCAGCCCAGCCCTCCGAAGCACCCGGGGAGCCGGTCGCCCGAGGGGCGGGAAGTCTGGTCTGATCCTCGTTCATTCCCTACGCGTTACCGGTCCGCCCCAGCACACACCTGGTGCGTGCGCCCGCGCCCCGGCGGACGTCGTCGGTCACGGGCGCGGCGGGACGGGCCACCTGTCGCACGTCCGGTCATGTTGCGAGCCGACGGGGTACCCGGCGCGGATGAGCGACGCACAGCAGGGCGCCCGGAGCGCCACGACCGACCGGTGGCCCTACCTGGCCGCGAGCACCGCCGTGGGACTGAGCGCCTGGGTGGGGGCGCGGGCCGCGGGCCCCTCCGACGACTGGTACGCCGGGCTGGACAAACCGTCGTGGCAGCCGCCGGCGGCGGCCTTCCCGGCGGTGTGGACCCCGCTGTACGGCACGATCGCGTGGAGCGCCGGGCGCGCGCTGAACCGCGCACGGGGTCGCGAACGACGGGCACTGGCCGCCAGTTTCGGCGCCAACCTGGCGCTGAACGCGGCCTGGACCTGGTTGTTCTTCGGCCGGCGCAGCCCGGCCGACGGCGTGTGGGGGGCGCTGCTGCTGGACGCGAGCAACCTCCAGCTGATCCGCCGGGTGGCGCGCAGCGACCGCGGGGCCGCCGCGGCGCTGCTCCCGTACGCGGGCTGGTGCCTCTTCGCCACGGCCCTCAGCTCCTCCATCGCCCGCCGCAACCGCTGACCGGGGCAAAGCCCCCGACCGCTGCCGGAACGGGTACGGCCCGGGAGCCGCCGCGGGCCGCGGCCCGCGGCAAGGGCGCGGGCGGCCCGTGACAAGGACGCGGCGGCCCCGTGGCAAGGACGCGGCGGCCCTCGTCACCGCCCGCCGTGCCGTGCGGCGACGAGGGCCGCGGCCATCAGCTCGCCGTCCAGCACGGACGCGTCGGCCATCCGCGTGGCCGTCCCGTGCGCCTCGAGCAGCGCCTTGGTCATCCGCAGCCCGCCGCGCGGCCGTCGCAGCACCGGCCGCACCCACGCCTCGGCCGCCGCGTCGAGTTCCGAGTCCGGCTCGACCCGCTGGAGGACGGACCAGCGCAGGGCCTCCTGCGCCCCCACCGGCCGCCCGGTCAGCACCATGTCGCGCACCCGGGCCGTCCCCACCTCGTCGAGCAGCCGCGGCAGCAGCCCGCCCCAGGCGACCGGCAGTCCCAGCGCCGCCTCCGGCAGCCGGAAGGTGGCGCTCTCCGCCCCGATCCGCAGGTCGCAGGCGAGGGCGAGGGCGAATCCCGCGCCGACCGCCCGTCCCCGCACCTTGGCGACCGTCACCGCCGGGTTGCGGGACAGGGCCTGGCACACCCGGCGCGCCTTGTCCCCCGAGATTCGAATCCCCGCCCCGTCGGGATCCTGGCGCAGCTGCTCCTCGAACTCCGCGCGGTCGCCGCCGAGACAGAAGTCCTCGCCCGCTCCGGAGAGCACGAGCACCCGTACCGAGGGCTCCTGCCGGTGGAGCACCTCCAGCAGGTCGTCCAGCATCGCCTCGCAGACGGCGTTGCCGCGCTCCGGCAGGTGGAGTTCGACGTGCAGCACGTCCGTGTCGCGCCGCACGCGCAGGGTCTTGTACCGGTCGACGGCCGTCATGTGGTCACTCCCAGGGAGGTGATGCGGCGGAAGACCAGCCGGGGCGCGTACACGGGCCCGTCGGCGGCCGACCGCAAGTTGGGGAAACGTTTCAGCAGCCCGGTGAGCAGCACTCCCGCCTCCAGCCGGGCCAGCCCCGCGCCGAGGCAGTAGTGCACGCCGCCGCCGAACGCGAGATGGGCGCCGCGGCGCCGGACGTCGAAGGCTTGCGGGTCCGGGTTGCGCCGCGGATCGTGGTGGGCGGCGCCGAACAGGACGTGCACCAGGCCGTCCTTGGCGACGGGCACTCCCCCGAGGACGGTGTCCTCGGCGGCGATCCGGCTGTTCAGCCAGATCGGCGGGTCGTACCGCAGTGCCTCCTCGACGGCGTCGTCGACGTGCTCGGGGTGTTCCCGCAGCCATCGCCACCGCGCGGGGTCGGCGAGCAGCAGCGACACCACGGTGGACAGGAGCGTCGCGGTGGTCTCCAGGGAGGCGATGGTGACGAACATCGTCAGGTGGTAGAGCACCTGGTCGGCCGCGGCACGGTCGCCCGCGTGCGTCTCGTCCCAGAACCGGATCCAGTCGGAGAGCACGTCCTCGCCGGGGTGGGCGCGCCGGTGCTCGAGCAGGGCGGTGAAGTACGCCCGCATCTCCAGGGTGGCGGCCTCGGAGACGGCGAGCTCGCTGCGGGTGGGCAACAGCTCCTGGGCGAAGACCTGACGGTGGGTGAAGTCGAGAACCCGGTCGTGGTCCCGCTCCGGGAGGCCGAGCCATCCGCCGACGGTCCGGATCGGCAGGCGGTCCGCGACGACCGTGGCGAAATCGGCCCTGCCGTGCGCCCGCGACTCCCGCTCCAGATCGTCGAGCAGGGTCTCGACGTGCTCCTCGACGACGGGCCGCACGGCCTCCAGGGCGCCGCGGGCGAAGGGGTTGCCCAGGGCGCGGCGCCGGAGCGTGTGCTCGGGCGCGTTGAGCCGGGAGAGGGTGTGGCTCATCTCCCGGGTGGCGGGCGCGTGCCAGCGTGCGGGGTCCGGCTGCCGTTCCTGCCACGCGATGTCCGGGGCGAGCCAGCCGCGGCCGCGCAGCACCTCGTCGGCCACGTCGAACCCGGTGACGAAGTGTCCGCCCCAGGGCGCGGGGACCACGTCCCCGAGTTCCTGGAAGGCACGGTAGACGGGGAGCGGGTCGCGCAGGCCCTCGGGCGAGCGCAGGCGGCGGACCAGGGCGATCACCTCGCGCCGCCCGACCGCCCGGCGCGGCCCGGCGACCGGCCGCGCGCCGTCCTGGCGGGGGACCCCCGGTGCGGGCGGGGGCGACGGCTCGCCCGGACGCGGCCCGGACGCTTCCGGGTGGGCCGGGCAGCCCGCGGGGCTCCCGGCGACGGGACGACCGGCGACTGTGCTCAACCTTCTCTCCTCACTCGCTGCTGCTGCTCACGGGCGGAGCCGGCGATCTCGGAGCCGGCGGTCTCAGAGACGGAAGACGTCGAGGAAGGTGCCCCAGAAGCCCTTCCTGCGGGCCGGGGCGGCGGGCTGCCCGGCCGGTTCGCCGACGGCCTGGGGCGTCTGCTCGGGCACGGCGGCCGGCAGCGGGTGCCGTCCGGTGGCGGCGGCCACCCGTCCGGCCGGGGAGGGGGCGAAGCGCACCGGGAGCGCCGCGAGGGCGCGGTGGAAGGGCCCCTGCCGCCAGGCGAGCTGATCGGCGGGCACTTCCAGGGCGAGGTCGTCGAGTTCGTTGAAGAGCTTCTCGACCGCGGTGAGGGCGATCACCTGGGCCGGCGAGGAGGCCGGGCACTTGTGCGGGCCCGCGCCCCAGGAGAGGTGGGCGCCCTGGCTGCGGGAGCGGCGGGCGTGGTGCAGCGAGGGGTCCGCGTTCGCCCCGGCGAAGCTGATCACGACCGGGCTGTCCGCCGCGAGACGGACGCCCGCCAGGTCGACGTCCTGCTTGGGGAAGTGGGTGGCGTAGTTGGCGATGGGCGGGTTGTCCCACAGGACGTGTTCCATCGCCTCCTCGATGAGCAGGCCGGAGCCCTGCGGGGAGAGCATCAGCAGCACGGTGTTGCCGATCAGGTTGCGCTCGGGTTCGACCCCGGCGCCCATCAGCATGACCAACTGGTCCTTGAGCTCGGTGTCGGTGAGCCCGGCCGGGTGCCGCACCAGGCGGCTGGTGAGGTCGTCGCCCGGCTCGCGACGCTTGAGGGCCACCAGTTCCATCAGGCACGCCGTCAGCTCCTGGTCGGCGCGGAGGGCGTCCCGGCCCTCGAAGATGGCCGCCATCGAGGTGGTCAGCCTGTCGCCGATGTCCGCGGAGCAGCCGAACATCTTGTTGAAG
The DNA here is from genome assembly GCF_042792855.1 of Streptomyces sp. NPDC056600. Classification (NCBI taxonomy): domain Bacteria; kingdom Bacillati; phylum Actinomycetota; class Actinomycetes; order Kitasatosporales; family Streptomycetaceae; genus Streptomyces; species Streptomyces sp. NPDC056600. The sequence goes on along the minus strand of NZ_JBHTVQ010000021.1, from coordinate 36,767 downwards.
ACCAGCAGCGGCAGCACCTTGGCGTACTCGTCGATCAGGTCGGCGCGGCCGCGCTCGCTGAAGCGGTCGATCAGGAAGTCGCCCATCTGCCGCACGTCGCGCGCCAGTTGCCGGACGTCGATCGCGTCGAGGCTGTCGGTGACCGCCTTGCGCAGCCGCAGGTGCTCCGCCCCGTCGGTGAACAGGCAGTTGGGTCGGAACATCATCATCGGCAGCACGGGGCTGTCCAGGGCGATCCGGCCCTCGCGCAGGGCCCCCCAGCGGCGGGAGTCGCGGGCGAAGAGGGCGTCGTTCTGCAGCACCCGCAGCGCGGCCTCGTGGCCGACGACCAGGGTGGCCTCCACCCCGGGGGCGAGTTCCACCGGCCCGGCCGGGCCCTCGGCGCGCAACCGGTCGTAGACGTCGTGCGGGGCGGCCGCGAAGTCCGCGCCGTGCATGGGGCAGCGGGCGGTGGTGCCGCCGTCGGCGGCGGGCGTGAAGTCCATGGTGCGTTCCTTCGGCGGCCCGGCGTCCTCGCGGACCGGGTCTGGACGGGACGGGGAAGAAGGGGTGCTCCCGCTCAGCCCGTGCGGCTGAGCAGGTGCCGGACGAGTTCCATCAGTGCCTCGGCGGAGGAGGCGACGTCCCGGGCGTCGCAGTGGACGACGGGCGTGTCGGGGAGCAGGTCGAGCGCCTCCCTGATCTCGCTCGCCTCGTGACGCACCGACGGGTCGAAGCTGTTGACCGCAACCGCGTACTCCAGGCCGAAGCTCTCCACCAGGTCGATGACCGGGAAGGTGGCCTCCAGGCGCGCCGGGTCGACCAGCAGGAGCGCCCCGAGGGCCCCCACCGTCATGTCCTCCCACAGCTGCACGAACCGCTGCTGCCCGGGGGTGCCGAACAGGTAGAGGACCAGTTCCTCGCTGAGGGTGATGCGGCCGAAGTCCAGGGCGACGGTGGTGGTCTGCTTGGCGCCCGCCCCGCTGAGGTCGTCGACGGGGGCCGAGGCAGCGGTCATCCGCTCCTCGGTGTGCAGCGGCTCGATCTCGGAGAGGCTGCCGATGAAGGTCGTCTTGCCGACGCCGAAGTGCCCCACGACGACGATCTTGACGGCCCTCCGGACGCCGGCCGGGAGGTACGTGGCGGCCGGCCGGTCAGCCGAACAGCGCGTGGAGTCCATGCAGCACCTCTTCGAGGGTCCCTCGGTCAACGGCTTGGGCCGGCGGCGGTGCGGCACGGCGCAGCAGATGCCCTTGTTCGGCGAGATCGGTCAGCAGCAGCCGGGCGACGGCGGTCGGCAGGCCCAGGTGGGCGGCCACCTCCGCCACCGAGAGGTAGCCGCCGCCGCAGATGTCCCAGATGGCGCGGACCTCGGGACCGGCCCGCCGGGGCAGTTCCCGGTCCGGCGCCAGGGTGACCAGGGTGTGGAGCGACAGGTCCGTCGAGGCCGGCAGCCGCCGCCCACCGGTGATGACGTAGGACCGGACGAAGTCCCCGGTCACCAGGTCGTCCTCGGGGGGCCTCGTCATGCCTCGGCACCGGCGTCCTGGCGCGCCGGCGAGGTCATGGCCTTCCCCAGGGCGGCGACCTGCTTCTGCATCCGGAAGGACATGGTCTCCATGTCCACGTCGAGTGCGGCGGAGGCGGCGAGGTAGGCGCCGCTGCCTGCCGCGATGAGGAAGATCCAGCCGCCGTCGTACTCGATCAGCGTCTGCTTCCAGGTGCCGTCGCCGCCTCCGACGAAGGGCGCGACGGCGCGGCTGAGGGACTGCATGCTGCTCATGGCGGCCGCGTTCTTCTCCGCGTCGTCCCGCTCGATGCCGCCTGACCGCTCCATCAGGAGTCCGTCGGCGGAGACGAGGATCGCGTGCCGGGCCCCGCGCACCGTCAGGACGTCGTCCAGCACCCAGGAAAGCTGGTCGTTCACTGCTCTTCCGATCCTTCCGAGTTGGTCGTGTCCCGTCCGCGCGCGGTGCCCCGGGCGAAGGCCCCGAGCCGTGAGGCGGTGGTCTCGCTGCTGTCACCGGCCGGGTCGTCGTGCCGCGGCTGCTCCGGCGGCCCGGGCGGGCCGGCGTCGGTCAGGGACGTGCGCGCCGTCATCCGCTCCGCCGCCACGCGGCGCCGCTTGGGCAGGCCTCCGGCGGTGGTGCCCACCGGGCGGGTGGCCGCGGTCGGGACGACGGCGGGGGCGGGGTCGGGGTCGCGACGGCGCCGGGCGGCGACCGCCGGGGTCTTCCCACGCGCTCCGCCGGCCGAGGCGGGGGCGGCGTCGTCGGAGGTCAGGAGGTCTCCCGGCAGCAGGACGACCGCGCGCACCCCGCCGTACGGGGAGGGCGTGTCGACGGAGACACGGAAGCCGTAACGGGCGGCGAGGACTCCGGAGACGGCGAAGCCGAACTTGGGCGGGTTGCCCAGCGCGAGCAGATCCACCGGCCCCTGCGGGGAGAGCAGAGCGGCGGCACGGTCCTTCTCCTCCTGGCTCATGCCGACGCCGTAGTCGTCGACGATCAGGCAGACCCCGTTGGGCACCGCCTGGATGCCGACCACGACCGGCGTCTCGGGGGCGCTGTAGTTGGTGGCGTTGGCCAGCAGCTCGGCGAGCACCACCGCCAGGGGCTCCACGGCCTTGCTGACGACCGTCACGTTCACCTGGGCGTTGATCTCCACCCGGTCGAAGTGGCGGACGCGGCCCTGGGCGCTGCGCACCACGTCGAAGACCGAGGCCGGGTGCTCACGGCGACCCAGCCAGCCCCCGCAGAGCACCGCGATGCCCTGGGCACGGCGGTTGAACTGGCTGTTGGCGTGGTCGATCTCCATCAGGTCGGCCACCACGCCGGGATCGTCGCCGTAGTTCTTCTGGGTGCGGTCGATGATCAGCTGCTGCTCGTCGGCCAGCACCTGAAGGGTGCGCATCGCGGCCTTGAGGACGGACTTGGTCTCCTCCTCGGCCTCCTGGCGGACCTCGGCGAGCGCCTCGCGGTGACGGTGTTCGAGCGCCGTCGTCTCGCTGCGCAGCAGCGCCCGCTCGGACTTCTCCGCCCCGAGCTCCCGCCGCAGGGCGTCCTCCTGGACGCGCAGCGCCATGTTGGTCCGACGCGCCCGGGTGACCGCGACTGCGGCGACCGCGAGCACCACCAGCAGGATCCACAGGAGTGGATCCCGGAGCAAAGACGTCATCCGACTCTCTTCACGTCGCGTTCCTGACAGCGGTCCTGCGGCCGCACGACCCATTCCGTTTGACACATCGTCAACCGGCGAAGGCGCTGTCACCCTAGCAGTAGATGGAGGTACCAACTATCTCCACAAGGGCCCCCACTTCAGGGCATACGTGGACGTAGCAGCCTCGTAGCGCACATCACAACAAGATCGCGAAGGGGCGCAGTTGAACCCGCTGCCCCGTCACTCTCCTTTTGTCATGCGCCTGTTGATCCATTCCGCTTAGGGTCGCGGTCGGATCCGGGCCACAGGTACGGGATGTCGTCGGGGACGCCGGGGAACCGCTCCGCGTACTCCTGCGGGTCCTTGCGCAGCAGCGCCGAGCGGTGACTGCGATGGAAGGCCTTGTCGCCCAGCCAGGGCGGGAGTTCGGCCGCCTCGGCGAGCGCCTTCTGCACCCGGGCCCGCGGGGCGTCGGGGCGGAGCGTGGCGTACTCGGCGGTCAGGGAGTCGGCGCAGGTGTCCGGCCGACCCTGCTCCTGCCACACCCGGCAGACCTCGAGCCCGTAGCGGACCAGGGCCTCCTCGTAGCCCGCCCACATGCGCACCGCCGGGTGGTGCTGCCAGCCGTACCCCGGCACCGTGAGGGCGCGGAAGACCTGGAGGGCCTCGACCCGCTGCTTGCCGAGCCGGCGCCGGTCGAGAGCCAGCGCGGACCGCCGGAAGTCCCGGTACGGGAGGAAGGTCTGCACGCGGTGCCGACTACCCGGCAGCGCCCCGGGCAGCCCGGCCGTTCCTTCGGTTCACCCGTCCGGCGGACGGTGATTTCCATGATCTACAGTTCGGGCGCGGGGAAGCGGACACCGGACAAGGGGAGGAAGCATGAGCGTTCAGGAGCTGTTCGGCGGCGGGGTCGCCGTGATCACGGGGGCCGGTTCGGGGATCGGCGCGGGGCTGGCCCGCTACGCCGCCACCGAGCTGGGGATGACCGTCGTGCTGGCCGACGTGGACGCGGGCGCCGTGGCCGCGCTGCGCGAGGAGCTGGAGGCGGCCGGGGCCCGGGCGATCGACGTCGAGTGCGACGTCCGGGACGCCGAGGCGGTCGCCCGGCTGGCGGAGCGGACGCTGGCCGAGGCGGGTCCGGTGCGGCTGCTGGTCAACAACGCGGGCGTCGAGCAGTTCGGGTACCTGTGGGACACCCCGGTCGAGAACTGGCGGCGCGTCATGTCCGTCAACGTCGACGGGGCCTTCCACGGCGTCCGCGCGTTCCTGCCCCACCTGATGGCCGAGCCCGGGCAGTCGTGGGTCTGGAACCTCTCCTCGGTCGGCGGCGTGGGCGCCGCGCCGCTGCAGGCGCCGTACATCGTCAGCAAGCACGCGGTGCTGGCGCTGGCCGAGTGCCTGAGCCTGGAGGTCCAGGCGGCGGGCCACGGGGACCACGTCCACGTCCAGGCGGTGCTGCCCGGGGCCGTCGCGTCCAACATCTTCCAGGCGGCGGGCGGCGCCGAGGACAGCGGCGACGTCGCGGCGGCGGAGGGCCACCGCGCCCAGATGCTGCAGCTGAACGACACCGCGATGGACCCGCTGGAGGCGGCCCGGATCTTCTTCGAGCAGTCCGCCAGGGGCGAGTTCTACCTGCTGAACGACGAGTTCGGCGGGCACCTGATGGCGGCCCGCGCGGACGTGCTCGCCCACCGCAGGGCGCCGGCGCTGCCGCGGTACTGAGCGGATGTGTCCGGTCCTGAGGGGTGTGAGCGCGGCGATCGCGGCCATCAGGGGATGAAGAGGGTGCCCTCGGCCCAGGCCGACGGGCCTCCCCGGATCATCCACCCACAGTGATCGGAGTGCCGCTCGTGAGCAGGTTGCAGCAGAAGGAACGGTTCACCTCCGGGCTCAAGGGCCTGGGCGGGCAGGCCGGTGAGAGCGGGAAGAAGCTGGGCCGCACGGCCCAGGCGTCGACCGCGCGCGCCACGGCCGCCCTCTCGGGCACCACGGCCAAGGCGCGGGAGAAGGCCGCCGAGCTCGCCCCGCAGGTCTCCGCCCGCGCGGGCGAGCTGAAGACCCGTGCGGTCGGCGTCACCGGCAAGGTGGGCCAGTCCGTGCCCGCCCCGGTGCGCACGGGTGCCACCCAGGCCGTCACCGCGGTGCGCACCGCGATGCTCGTGGGCCGCTACCGCACCGCCGTCATGGCCGGTGCCGGTGTCGCCCTCGTCTGGATGGTCGTCCGCCGCAAGCGCGGCTGACCGCCGTGGTTCCCGGTGCCGGGGGCCGGACCGCCGTCGGGCGGACCGGCCCCCGCGCCGCGTCCCGGGCCGGTGGGCCCGACGGCGTCCAGGGCGGGGGCCGTCAAGGACGCGGGCCGTCAGGGGCGGGCGGGCCGTTCGGTCCGGGCCGTCCTGCCGCCCCGGGCCGGCCGACAGACAGGGTCCCGCTGACGGCTACGCAGCGGGGGTGCGCGCGGCGGCCGTTCAGGCGGTGACGGCTCGGGCCGCGGACACCACACGCGCCAGGGCGTCCTCCCGGAACAGCGCACGGCCCCGCGCGACGAGGCGGTCCCGCTCGGCGCCGTCCCGCGACAGTCGCTCCACCGCGCGCAGCAGGGCCGCGGCGTCGGGCGCGTGGACCGACACGCCGAGTTGCGCCATGCGGCGTACACCCGCCTCGCCGTGACCGGGCAGGGGGCGGTGCGCCACCACCGGCAGTCCGGCGGCCAGGGCCTGCACCGCGGTCTGCCCGGCCGCGTTGTCGATCAGGACGCGGACCGCGCCGAGCAGTCCGGGCATGTCGGTGACCCAGTCGAGGACCAGCACGCCGGGCACGCGGGCCATGCGCTCCCGCAGACGCTCGTTGCGCCCGCACAGGACGACCGGCAGGAAACCGGCGCCGGCCAGCCGCCGTGCGGTCGCCTCCATGCCCTCGGCGGCACCCCAGGCGCCGGCCGAGAGCAGGACGGGCGGGCGTCCGGGCGCGTGGTCGTCGAAGCGCCGGCGCCAGAGCGGGGCGCCGGCGGCCGGCTCACGGAAGCCGGGCGCCACGACGGGTCCGGTCACCCGGACGGGCACGTCGACGCTCCCGCGCACCTCCCGCGCGGCCCGTTCGGTGAGGCAGAGGTACAGGTCGTTGCCGGGGTGCAGCCACTGCCGGTGGACGGCGAAGTCGACGAGCAGGACCACGCTGGGGCAGGGCAGGGCGTCCCGCTCCCTGAGGTGTCCCGTCAGCTGTGCGGCCAGGTGGAAGACGGGCACCACCACGTCGGCGCCCGTCCGCCGCGCGATGCCGGTCAGGCGGGTGGCGGCCAGACGGGCGAGGGGGACGCCGCTGGGACGGCGCCCCGGCCCGGGGCGCAGGAACACGCGGTAGAGGGCGGCGTAGACCCAGGGGACGTGCCGCACCACCGCCTGGTAGAAGACGCGGAGCGCGGCCCCCGTCCCGAGGGGCAACAACCGCAGCAGGTCGAGGACCTGGACCTGGTGCCCCTGCTCGCGGGCACGGCGGGCGAGTTCGTGGGCCACGGTGTCGTGGCCGGCTCCCATGCCCGCGCTGAGGATCAGCATCTGCAGCGCCTCGCGCTCCGGCGTGGGACGGCGGTGCCGCGAAAGGTGTGGGGTACGCACGAGAAGAAGAATGCCCGGATTCCCACACATGCGACATTTGGTCTAGGTTTGACGGAGCAGACCCAGGTCGCTCGGAGATCGCCCTGCGTCCGATCGCCGATGCGTCCCGGCACCCCTCGGGCATCCTTCCCACCACAGAGGTCCAGCCATGTCCCACGCTCCCCAGGCAGGCACCGGCAACGTCGCGTCCACCTCGATACGCGGGTCGCGGCCGCGTCCCTCGGCGGAGCGTCCCGCCCCGGGCGGGCGGGCGCACACGGCGGTGGTGACGGGCGCCTCCTCGGGGATCGGCGCCGCGGTGGCGCGCCGCCTGTCGGCCGAAGGGTGGGACCTCGTCCTCAACGGGAGGGACGCGGCACGCCTGCGGGAGGTCGCTCGGCCGACCGGGGCGTCGTACTTCCCGGCCGATCTCACCACGCCCGGGGCGGAGGAGCGGCTGACCGGTTTCGCCCTCGACCGGGTGGGCCGGGTGGACCTGCTGGTGGCGGGCGCGGGCGTCGGCTGGGCCGGGGACTTCGTCACCATGCCCGCCTCCGCCCTCGAGGAGGTCATCGAGACGGACCTCCTGGCCACGCTGCGTCTGGTGCGGCAGGTCGTGCCCCACATGGTGCGGGAGGGCCGTGGGCGCGTCGTCCTCGTCGGATCCCTGGCGGGGGTGGTCGGGGTACGGGCGGAGGCCGTGTACTCGGCGGCGAAGGCGGCGTTGGGCGCCTTCTCCGAGGCCCTGCGGTACGAACTGCGCGGCACCGGGGTCGGGCTCAGTCATGTGGTGCCGGGCGTCGTCGACACGCCGTTCTTCGAGCGGCGCGGGGCCCCGTACCGCCGGTCGACGCCCCGGCCGGTTCCGCCCGAACGGGTCGCGGACGCCGTCTGGACGGCGGTCTCCCGGGGGCGGGACGAGATCTACGTCCCGGGGTGGCTGCGGCTTCCGGCCCGGGTGCACGGAGCCGCACCGGCCCTGTTCCGGCGCCTGTCGTCCGTGTTCGGGTGACGGCGGTCCGGCGTGCTCACGGTCGTCCTCGCCCTGCTCGCCGCGCTGTCGAACGCCTCGGCCTCGGTGCTCCAGCGGCGGGCTGCGGCGGACGAGCCGGAGGACGACACGAGGACGCGGCAGAACGGGCGGTGGCTGCTCCGCGTGCTGCGACGCCCCGCCTGGGTGGCGGGCGCCGGCATGCTCGCCCTGTCCACCGTCTTCCAGGCCTGGGCCCTGAGCCTGGGCGGCCTCGCCCTCGTCCAGCCGTTGCTGGCCACCGAGTTGCTCTTCACGCTGGCGGTGGGCGCCATGGTCTTCCGGCGGCGTCCGGCGCCCAGGACCTGCCTGGCGTTCCTCGCCCTGGCCGCCGGGCTCGCGCTGTTCCTGGCGGCGGCCTCTCCCACCGCCGGACGCAGCACGGCCCACGAGGGGCGGTGGCTGCCGACCGCACTGGCGGTCACCGTGGTCACGGCCGGTCTCGCGCTGACCGCCCGCACGGTACGGGGGGCGCCGCGCGCCGCCCTGCTGGGACTGGCGTCGGCCGTGTGCTTCGCCGCGACCGCCGCGCTCCTCAAGGAGACGACCGGAAAGCTCGGCGACGGCCTGGGCGCCCTGATGTCCACCTGGCCCCTGTACGCGACGCTCGTCGTCGGGGCCGCCGCCTTCCTGCTGCTCCAGTACGCGCTGCGGGCGGGGACGTTGGCCGCCTCGCAGCCCGCGCTGACCCTGGGCGACGCGCTGACCAGCGTGGCCCTGGGATGGGTGCTGTTCGGTGAGCGGATCGCGCTCGGAGCCCGTGTGGCGCCCGCGCTGATGGGCGTGCTGCTCATGGGCGCCGGCAGTCTCGGGCTGGCGCGGGCCCTCCCGACGGCAGGAGGCTGGGACACGGGAGCGGGCGGGCGGGAGGGCGCGCCGCCCGCCGGCCCTCGTCACCGGGGCGGTCCGGACTTCGGCGGCGCCCCCGACCGTGAGGAGCACGACCTGTGAACGCGTCCCCGGGCTCTTCGGCCCTCCGGACCACGGCGGCGGTGCTGGTTCCCGCGCTCGCCTGCGCCGCGGCGCACATCGCCCCGGCCGCCACCTGGCTGCCCGCCGTACGCCGTACCTGCTTCCCCCGTCTGGCCGGCATCGGCCGCGCGGACCACGTGGCCCTGACCTTCGACGACGGGCCGGATCCGCTGTCCACCCCCTTGTTCCTCGACGCCCTGGACGAGCTCGGCGTGAGGGCGACCTTCTTCGTCCTGGGGGACGGCGTCGTACGGCATCCCTCCCTGGTGGCCGAGACCGTCGGCCGGGGACACGAACTCGGGGTGCACGGCTGGGGACACGAGCGCCCCTGGCTGCCCGCCCCGGTCGCCGACCGGCGTGCGCTCCTCCGTACGGCCGACGCGATCGAGGACCTGACGGGCCGTCGCCCGCGCTGGTACCGGCCGCCCTACGGCATCCTGACCTCCGGGCGTCTGGCCGCCGCCCGTACGGCCGGTCTGCGGACCGTGCTGTGGACGGCCTGGGGCCGGGACTGGACGCCCGCGGCGACGGGAGCGTCGGTGTCCGCCCAGGTCGCCGCCGACCTGCGGGGCGGCGGGACCGTGCTCCTGCACGACACCGACCGGACGGCCGCCCCCGGCTGCTGGCGGGCGGCGCTCGCCGCCCTGCCCGAGATCGTCTCCGCGTGCCGCGCCGCGCGCCTGTCGGTCGGCCCGCTCGCCGAACACTGGGCGCACGGCGGCGCGGCCGGGTGAACCGGCGTGCCGGCGCGTCCCGGGCCCTCCGGGGTCGGGAGGAGTTCGGGGTGAGGGGAACGCGGACCCCGGGCGGCCCCGCGCTGTCCGGGTGGTCCGCCGGGGCGGGGTGACCGGGGCGGGGCCGCACGGCGTCGGATCAGTGGTCGTCGAACTGGACCGAGACGCGGTCGGTGCTCGACGGCCAGGCCGGCACCCTCAGCACGTCGACGCGGCCGCCCTCGCCGCGCGGGTGCGACACCAGGGTGAGCGGCCTCTCGCGGCGCGCGGTCGCCGGGAGGTAGACGTCCATCCCGGTGAGGAACGGCGTCTGGAAGAACGGCTGCAGCGGCGCGGAGAGATCGGTGACCTTGTCCGAGCCCGCGTCGAAGACGAACATCCCGATCGTCCGCTTGGTGCGCGGCGCGTTCGCCGCGTTCAGCACCTGGACGCCCTCGACGGAGAGGGTGTCCCCCGCCTCGCCCTGGTCGCCCCACCACTCCTTCTGGCGGGTGACGGTGAGCGCCGCGTGGCCGTCGCCGGTCTCCACCTGTCCGGAGATGCCCTCCCCCGGCCGGCCGGTGAGCAGCCGCACGAGGTGGTCGGAGCGCTGGAACGGCGGGAAGTACAGGTGATGGGTGTGCTTCTCGTCCCAGACCAGCGCGAACTCGTAGTGGGCCTGCCCCCATGCCCGCACGGGCCCCCAGGCGCCGTCCGCCCCCAGGACCTGCACCGCCTCGGGCCTGCTGCCGATCCGCGCCCCCGTCAGCGGGTCGACCCGGTGGATCTCCAGCCGCACGCCCTCGACCGGCACGTTGGAGGGGAAGAGCTGGGCCCGGCCCGCGAGGGTGATGGACAGCTCCGGCACGATCCGCGTGGTGCGCGGCTCCTGGCCGTGGAAGAACCGGTAGAACTCGGCGAAGGTCTCCTCGGAGGTGACCGTCTCGGTGTGGGCCTGGCCGGGGAGGTACACGTTGCGCGCCCCGCCGACGGCGCGGGCCGGGTCGCCCTCGCCCCAGATGGCGAGGGTGGGGACGCCGCCGGGCAGGTCCGGCGAGGTCCGTCCGTCGAGGTTGACGTAGTGGGCGACCCTGGCGGCGCGCTCCGGCGAACTGCGCAGGTAGGCCTGCATCAGCAGGGTGCCCAGCGAGTGGGCGAGCAGGTCGACCCGGTCGGCGCCGCTGCGCTCCAGCAGCCCGTCGATCCGCCGGTCCAGGGCGGCGTAGACGGCGTCGGGCGTGGTGGTGGCGAAGGTCGAGTCGTACTCGTGGGTCTCGATCAGCCGGGCCGGGAAGCCGTTGCCGGTCAGCCGCCGGGCCTGGGTCTCGAACTGCCCGCCGGATCCGCTCGAGCCGTGTACGAAGATCACCGGCCGGAGGGTGCCGGCGCCCGCGGCCCGGTGGCCACCGGCCCCATGGCCGCCGGCCTCGTGGTCACCGGCCAGTGCGGGCGCCGGAAGGACGCAGAGCATGAGCAGCGCGGTGAACAGGGTGACGATCCGGCCGATCGGGCCGCGCGACGCGGTCGTGAGGAGTGACGTCCGGACAGATCTCACCGGCGCGGCGTCCGGTGACACGCCGTCCGGTGACACGGCGTCCGGCGATCCGGTGCCGGAGGGATCGGCACGGCCGGGTCCGGTACCGGCGGGCGGGGTGCTGGAGGGCGGGATGCTGGGTAACACGGTGCTCCACCTCTCGTGCGGGATGGGGGGAATGCGTTCGTCCGCCACCGTCCCGAGCCCCGGGGAAGGGCGGCAAGGGCGCCTCCGGGAGAACTGTGCCGCCGCCCAGCACCGCCGCCCCGGGCACCGACGGGGGCACAGCCCGCCGGTGCCCGGGGGCGCCGTCTCAGTTCTTGCGGAACCGCTCCACCGCCCGCTGGATCTCCTCCCCGGTGGCGGTGGACGCCTGGGCCCAGGACTCGAACTCCAGCGTCGCGCCGAAGTCGCCGGTCCTGGCGATGCCCACCGCCCGCTTGATGTCCCGCACCAGCGCCGGGTCCACGGCGGCCCAGCGCCCGGCCATGTCGTGCGCGGCCGCGACCGGGTCCTCGGCGACGCGCAGCGCCACCCCTTCCCGCACCGCGGTCTGCGCGTCGAGCGTGCCGCCGTCCAGCAGCAGGGCGAGGGCCTTCTGCGCCCCCAGCGCGTCGACCAGGAACCAGGTGCAGCCGCCGCCCGGGTGGAGCCCGATCCGGGTGAACGTCGCCGCGAACCGGGCGCCCGGGCCGGCCACCCGGACGTCGCAGGCCATCGCCAGGTTGAAGCCGGCGCCCACGGCGGGCCCCTGTACCGCGGCGACGGTCGGGATCCGCAGCGCCCGCAGGCTGAGGAAGCTCTCGTACACGCGGTGCAGGTGCTCACGCACCTCGGCGACCGGGCGGCCGGCGTCCCCGAACAGCGCGGGCAGGTCGGCCCCGGCGCAGAAGGCGGATCCGGCTCCGGTGACCACCAGGGTGCGGGCGTCCGGGTCGTGGGCCACCGTGGCGACGGCCTCCCCGAGCTCCCGGCACATGGTCTCGTCGAGACAGTTCCGGCGGTCCGGGTCGTCCAGTGTCAGCGTCCAGCGGCCCTCGTCCTCGACCAGGTCGACCTTCGTCATCCGCGCCCCTTCCTCGGTTCGCCCGGCCGGTGCCGGGTGCTCGGAACCTACCGTCCGGCCGTGCCGCCCGGCGCGGCCGGGTGGACGTGCCTCCCGCCTCCCGACGCGGTCACCCGGTCGTCCCGCGAAGCGCCCTCGACGGGCGGTCTCCCGCCGAAGGCGCTCAGCGTGCGTTCCAGCGCGGGAAGCGCCCGGACCACCCGGCGGGAACGGATCAGCAGGTCCCAGGCGGGCTCGAACTTCTTCCAGCCGCCCGCGTAGGCGAGGTGCCGGAGCCGCTCCGGGCGCCCCGGCTGCGCGGCGGCGCCGCGCCAGATGTTCGACCAGCGGTAGAAGTCCCGGTAGGCCCTCCAGTACCCGTCCTCGAGCTGCCGGGCGGTCATGCCCCGCGGCTCGTGGACCACGTGCCGGGTGTCGTACAGGTCCCAGTCCCGGTGCAGGACGCGCCCTTCGCCCTCCAGCTGCCGCCACAGCCCGGTGGACGGATAGGGAGTCATGATGTGGAAGGTGGCCGTCTCGATCCCCTGCTCGACGGCCCAGGCGACCGTGCGGTCGAAGACGTCCGGACCGTCCTGGTCGAGGCCGAAGACGAAGCTCGCGTTCACCATCACGCCGGCGTCGTGCAGCCGACGGACCGCCGCCGCGTAGTCGGCTCCGATGTTCTGGTTCTTGCGCCGCTCGGCGAGGTTCGCCTCGTTGACCGTCTCGAAGCCGACGAACAGCGAGCGCAGCCCGGCGTCCACGGCTTTCTCCAACAGCCCTGGCTTGAGTATCGAGTTGACGGTGGCGGCGGCTTGCCACAGCCGCCCGGTCCCGGCCATACCGTCGAACAGGGCCTCGGCGAAGCGCCGGTTGCCGAAGAGGTGGTCGTCGAGGAAGTAGAGGTGGCGGCCGGGCAGCCGGTCGATCTCCGCCAGGGCGTCGTCCACCGCCTGCGTGTAGAAGGATCTGCCGCCCTCGAAGAAGGCGTCCTTGTAGCAGAAGTCGCAGTGGTGCGGGCATCCCCGGGTGACCACCAGGGAGTTGGGGACCAGGTACAGGTGGCGCTTGATGAGGTCCCGGCGGACGGGAGGCAGCCCTTCGAGGGTGCGCAGCCGTGAGTCGTAGCGGCGCGCGGGCGTGCCGGCGCGGAAGTCCGCGAGGAAGACCGGCCAGGTGTCCTCCCCCGGACCGGTGAACACGGTGTCCGCGTGCGCGGCCGCCTCCTCGGGCAGCGAGGTGACGTGCAGGCCGCCCATGGCGACGTGGACGCCGCGCGCCCTGAAGTGGTCGGCGATCTCGTAGGCACGCCGCGCGGAGGTGATGTAGGGCTGGACCACCAGGAGGTCCGGACTCTCCAGGGCCTCCAGGTCGATCCGCTCGACGTGCTCGTCGAGCAGGGTGACCTCGTCGTCGGGGTCCAGGTAGCCGGCCAGGGTGGCGAGCCCCAGGGGCGGGAAGAGCGAGTACGTGACGGGCCGGAACAGCGGGCTGGTCGCCTCGGTCAGTGCCGGGAGGATCATCGTCACACGCATGCCGGTCCAGAGGGCCGGAACCGCGCCGGTGGTTCCCGTTCCCCGGAGAAGGCGTCCCTGCCAGGCACTTCCGGGCCTTCTCATGATCCGAGTACGCTCACCCTGCCCCGGAGGCAGGGGTCCCGCGCCGACCGATGGAGAGCCCGATGACCACAGCGGACACGTCAGTCGACCCGGCGGAGGACGGCGCGCCGGCCCCGGTGCTCGCCTTCCGCGACGACGCGCTCGGCGCCGACGACATGGTGGGCCTGCTCGCCCGGCTGAAGGCCGGCGAGGTGGACGCCGAGGAACTGGCGCGGGCCGCGGCGGATCGGATACGCGCCGTGGACGGCCGGCTCAACGCCGTGCAGACGGCGATCTTCGAGGCCGGGATCGCCTCCGCGCGGGCGGGCACCCGGGGGCCGCTGGCCGGCATCCCCACGCTGGTGAAGGACAACACCACCTACGCGGGACTGCCCACCGGCAACGGCACGGCCGCCGCCGTCCCCGGTCCGGCCACCCGGCACGCCCCGTTCACCCGCCAGTTCACGGCCACCGGGATGACCGTGCTGGGCAAGACGCGGCTGCCGGAGTTCGGGTTCAACGCCAGCACCGAGTTCGAGGACGCCGAGCCGGTCCGCAACCCGTGGAACACCGCGTTCTCCGCGGGTGGTTCCTCCGGCGGCAGCGCGGCCCTGGTCGCGGCCGGCGCGGTGCCGATCGCGCACGCCAACGACGGCGGTGGCTCGATCCGGATCCCGGCCGCCTGCTGCGGCCTCGTCGGGCTGAAGCCGACCCGGGGCCGCATGGCCGCCAACGAGACGGGCCGCAGCCTGCCGATCGACGTGGTCGTGGACGGGGCGGTCACCCGCACCGTGCGCGACACCGCGGCCTTCCTCGCCGCCGCCGAGCAGGCACGGCCGGCGGCGAAACTGCCGCCCGTCGGCCGGGTCGAGGGCCCCGGGGAGCGGCGGCTGCGCGTGGGCCTGCTCCTGGACTCCCCCACCGGCACGGTCACCGACGGGGCGACCCGCGCCGCGGTCACCGCGACCGCCGCGGTGCTCGAGGGCCTCGGACACCGGGTGGAGGAGTACCGGATGCCGCTGGACGCCCGTTTCGAGGAGGACTTCGTCACCTATTGGGGCCTGCTGGCCTTCCTGGCGGGCGCGACGGGGAAGCTGCTGATGGACCGGCGCTTCGACCGCCGCCGGATGGACGGCCTCAGCCGCGGCCTGCGGGAGCGGTACCTGCGGCAGTGGCACTCGACGCCGGCCGTGCTGCGGCGTCTGCGCCGCGCGGCCCGGGACGCCTACGAGGACTCGGCCGCCCGGTACGACGTGATCCTCTCCCCCGTCCTGGCGCACACCACGCCGCGGCTGGGGCACCTGTCGCCGTCGGTGCCGTTCCCGGAGCTGATCACGCGGCTGAGGACGTACGTGGCGTTCACGCCGATCAACAACGTGTGCGGCAGTCCGGCGATCTCGCTTCCGGGTCCCGCCCGGACGCCGGACGGCCTCCCGGTGGGCGTGATGCTCTCCGGCCGCGACGGCGAGGAGCGGACCCTGCTGGAGGTCGCGTACGAGCTGGAGGCGGCCCACGGCTGACCCGGGCGGGCGCGTGGGACACGGGTGGCGTACCAGGACGGGCCGGGGCGCGAGGGCGCTGCATACGCTGATGCCGCCCGGCCGGCCGCCCCGTCCGCGCCCCGAACCGGGGCCGTCCAAGGAGCCGCACCACCATGAGCACGCACCGTTCCCCGGCCCGCGCGTCCGGCGCCGTGGCCGTCGCCGTCGTCGCCGCCCTGTCGCTGGCGTCCTGCGGCACCGACAGCGCCTCGACCTCGGGTCCCACCCCGACCGGCAGCCCGACCGCGTCCCCCTCGCCCACGGGCACCGGCCAGGCGCACGACGCCCAGGACGTGTCGTTCTCGCAGGGCATGATCCAGTACCACCGCCAGGCAATCGAGATGGCGGACCTCGCCGAGACGCGGGCCGAGTCCCAGGACGTCAAGACCCTGGCGCAGAACATCAAGCAGGAGAACCAGACCCAGATCGACCAGATGAGCCAGTGGCTCACCTCCTGGGGCGAGCCGGTGCCCGAGGCCAGCCCGACCGGCACGGAAAGCCCGACCGGCACGGAGAGCCCCACCGGCACCGAAAGTCCCACCGGCACGGAGAGCCCCACCGGCACCGAAAGTCCCACCGGCACGGAGAGCCCCACCGGCACCGAAAGTCCCACGGGGACGGGGAGCCCGACCGGCAGCCCCAGCCCCAGCCCGACCGGCGGGAACATGCCCGGGATGGCCACCCAGGAGGAGCTGGACTCGCTCCGTGACGCCACCGGCGCCGACTTCGACCAGCAGTTCCTCACCCTGATGATCGAGCATCACGAGGGCTCCCTCGAGCTCGCACGCACCGAGACCGAGCAGGGCGAGTACCAGCCGGCCAAGGACGCGGCCCAGTCGATCATCGACACCCAGTCCCAGCAGGTGCAGGAGATGAAGCGGATCCAGAGCGAGAACCAGAACCAGTACTGAGGCACTGAGGTGGCACAGGTCACATCCGCCTGATGTCACATCTCGTCGTCCTCCGTCCGTCGGTGTGGTGAAGCGTCCACACGATCCGGAGGAGACCGAGATGGAACCGCGTATGAACCCCTTCGCCAGTCCGGTGGCGAGCAGCTTCGTGAGGCGCCTCGGCGCGGCCGGCAAGGTGGTGACCGACTCGTCGGTGCCGGTCCTCACGCAGGAGCTGGTGAAGATCCGCGCCAGCCAGATCAACGGGTGCGGGTTCTGTGCCGACATGCACACCAAGGAGGCCGTCGCGGCCGGGGAGAGCCACGCCCGGCTGCACCTGGTGGCGACCTGGCGGGAGGCGACGGTCTTCACCGAGGCCGAGCGGGCCGCCTTGGCGCTCGCCGAGGAGGGCACCCGCATCGCCGACGCGGCCGGGGGCGTCCCGGACGAGGTGTGGGCCGACGCCGCGAAGCACTTCGACGAGGAGCAGCTCGCCGCGCTGGTGTCGTTGATCGCCCTGATCAACGCCTACAACCGGCTGAACGTGATGGTGCGGATGCCGGCCGGCGACTACCAGGTGGGCCAGTTCGGCTGAGCCGCACCCACCGCCCGCACGCACCGCCCGGCCCGCCGCCGGGGACCGGCCCCCCCCCCCCCCCCCCCGCGGGGGGGCCGGGAGTACTTCGGCGTCCGGTTCCACACCCCCGCCGAGAAGGTCCTCACCACCCGGGAGATGCCCGGCGCCCGCTGGTTCCCCGGCGCCGGATCTGAGGGCTTCTCTCCACCGGGCGGGGGTGGACCGGCGGCCGGAAGGCGTCAGGTTTGGTGAAGGGACGCAGGGGCAACTGTGGCTTCCGGACCCGGGACCTCCCGTCCTCCCGGGTCCCCCGCGACGCCCTGCGCCGTGCGGCCGTCCCTGCATCACGGAGGTCCGTCGGTGAGCCCCACCCCGATACCCCAGCCCCCTGCCAGAGCCGCTGACGTGGCTGACGACCCGGAGATCACGCGCCTGCGGCGACGACTGGAACGGCTGCTCGGCGTGGCGGCGACAGAGGGCAACGAACTGGTTGCCCTGCGCAACGGCGACGAGATCTTCCCCTCGATGCTCGAGGCCATCCGCACCGCCGAGCACACCATCGACATGATGACCTTCGTCTACTGGCGGGGGCAGATCGCCCGCGACTTCGCCGCCGCGCTCAGCGAGCGGGCCCGCGCGGGCCTGCGCGTGCGACTGCTCCTGGACGGCTTCGGCGCCAACCGGATCGAGAAGGATCTGCTGGACACCATGGACGACGCGGGCGTCGAGGTGGCCTGGTTCCGCAAGCCGCTGTGGCTGTCGCCGTTCAAGCAGAACCACCGCTGTCACCGCAAGGTGCTGCTGGTCGACGAGACCGTCGCGTTCAGCGGCGGCGTCGGCATCGCCGAGGAGTGGGCCGGGAACGCGAGCGGTCCCGAGGAATGGCGCGACACCCATGTCCGGCTCCGCGGGGCCGCGGTGGACGGGCTGGCGGCCGCGTTCGCCCAGAACTGGGCCGAGGCGCACGACGAGCTCTTCGACGACCGGGACCGCTTCCCCGCCCACGCCCAGCACGGTACCGCGGTGGTGCAGGTGGTCCGGGGGTCGGCGTCCATCGGCTGGCAGGACATGCAGACTCTGCTGCGGGTGATGCTCACCTCCTCCCAGCGCCGCTTCCGACTGGCCACCGCGTACTTCGCACCGGACGCGTACTTCGTGGAGCTGCTCTGCGCGACCGCCCGGCGCGGGGTGCAGGTGGAGATACTGCTGCCCGGCCCGTACACCGACCAGCGAGCCTGCCAGCTCGCCGGCCAGGGTTTCTACACCCGGCTGCTGGACTGCGGGGTCTCGATCCACCAGTACCAGCCGACGATGCTGCACACCAAGATCGTGACCGTGGACGGAGTGGCGTCCCTGGTGGGCTCCACCAACTTCAACCGCCGTTCCCTGGAGCACGACGAGGAGGTCATGCTCGCGGTCCTCGACCGGGACTTCACGGCGACCCTCGACGCGGACTACGACGCCGACCTCGAGCGCAGCGTGGCCATCGACCGCAAGCGGTGGCGCCGCCGGGCGGCCGTGCAGCGGCTGAAGGAGGCCTCGGTCACCCCGATCCGCCGCTTCCTCTGAGAGCCCTTCCCCGGGCGCCGCGCCTCCGCCGTCCGGGGTCGCCCTCCAGGACCACGCGTCCGGGGCCGTCGTCCGGGGCCGCTCCCGCGCTTCTCCTCGCGCGCGGGTGTCCCCGGGCGCGCGGCCCGAAACCCGGTTCGGCATGGGACCGCGTTCTCGGGGGACCCGGATGCTCCGGCGCAGCGGAGAAGACGGCGAGGCCATGAACACTGTCGAACAGTCGATCGATGTCGAGGTCCCGGTCCACGTGGCGTACAACCAGTGGACCCAGTTCAAGACCTTTCCGCGCTTCATGGACGGAGTGAAGCGCGTCGAGCAGACGCAGGCGGCGCTGACCCACTGGGTCATGCGCTTCGGCGGTCGGACCGTCGAGTTCGACGCGGAGATCGTCGAGCAGGTGCCCGACCGGCTGTTGCGCTGGGAGGCCCTGGACCCGCCGCGGCACACCGGCACCGTGTCCTTCGAGTCGCTGGGCGACGACCGGTGCCGGGTGACGCTGCGTCTGGAGGCCACGGGCACCCCCCGGCTGAGGGACCGGCTGGGCTCGGCGCTGGGCCTGGTGACCCGCTGGGCGGAGGGCTCCCTGCGCTGCTTCAAGGAGTTCGTCGAGGGGCAGGGCCGCGAGACCGGCCACTGGCGCGGCGAGATCAGCGGAAGCCATGTGCGCCCGGGCACCCACCACCACAAGCCCCAGGTGCCGACCTGGCCGATCGGCTGACCCGACCCAACCGAGGAGAGAACACGTGCAGAAGCCGTCGAGCGAGGAGAACAGCGACGACCGCCTCGAGGTGACGCCCCCCAAGACCTGGGCGGCGGGCGTCCCGGCGGTGGTCCACGCGATGGAGTACTCCCTCTCCCAGACGTCGCCCCGCCGGACCGGCCTCACCCTGCTGAACCTGAACCAGGAGCCGGGCTTCGACTGCCCCGGCTGCGCGTGGCCCGACCCCGCTCCGGGGAAGCGCCCGATGAACGAGTACTGCGAGAACGGCGCCAAGCACACCAACGACGAGGCCACCTCGGCACGCGTGACGCCCGAGTTCTTCGCCCGGTACTCGGTCGACGAGCTGGCCGCGAAGTCGGACCGCTGGCTCAACCAGCAGGGCCGGCTGACCCAGCCCATGGTGAAGCGGCCCGGCGCGAGCCACTACGAGCCGATCAGCTGGAGTTCCGCCCTGGAACTGCTCGCCGACGAGCTGAAGGCGCTGAACTCCCCCGACGAGGCCGTCTTCTACACCTCGGGCCGGGCGAGCAACGAGGCCGCCTTCGTCCTGCAGCTCTTCGCCCGCGCCTTCGGCACCAACAACCTGCCGGACTGCTCCAACATGTGCCACGAGTCGAGCGGTTCGGCGCTGAGCGAGACCCTGGGCACCGGCAAGGGCACCGTCAGCCTGTCCGACATCCACCACGCGGACCTCATCCTCACGGTCGGCCAGAACCCGGGCACCAACCATCCCCGGATGCTCACGGCGCTGGAGGAGACCAAGCGGCGGGGCGGTCGCATCGTCGCCGTCAACCCGCTGCCGGAGGCCGGACTGGCCCGCTTCAAGAACCCGCAGAAGCCGCGTGGCGTGGTGGGGCGCGGCACGCAGATCGCCGACCGCTTCCTGCACATCAAGGTCGGCGGCGACCTGGCGCTGTTCCAGGCGCTCAACGTGCTGCTGCTCGAGGCGGAGGAGGCCGCCCCCGGCACCGTGCTGGCGCACGAGTTCATCGAATCCCACACGACCGGCTTCGACGAGTTCGCCGAGCACCTGCGCTCCTCCTTCTCCTGGCCGCGCGTCGAGGAGGCCACCGGGCTGACCCGCGCGGAGATCGAGGAGGTCCGCGACATGGTGCTGGAGAGCCGGCGGGTCATCGTCTGCTGGGCGATGGGCATCACCCAGCAGAAGCACGGCGTTCCCACCATCCGCGAGCTGGTCAACTTCCTCCTCCTGCGCGGGAACGTCGGCCGTCCCGGCGCGGGGGCCTGCCCGGTGCGCGGGCACTCCAACGTGCAGGGCGACCGCACGATGGGCATCTGGGAGCGCATGCCGGACGCCTTCCTCGACGCCCTGCGCGAGGAGTTCGGCTTCGAGCCGCCGCGCGAGCACGGCCTGGACTCGGTGAACTCCATCCGCGCGATGCGTGACGGGAAGGTCAAGGTGTTCCTCGGCCTGGCGGGCAACTTCGTGCGCGCCACCCCGGACAGCGAGGTCACCGAGGCCGCGATGCGGCGCTGCCGTCTGACGGCGCACATCTCCACGAAGCTGAACCGCTCGCACGCCGTCTGCGGAGAGACCGCGCTGATCCTTCCGACACTGGGCCGCACCGAACGCGACACGCAGGCCGGCGGGGAGCAGTTCGTCACGGTCGAGGACTCGATGAGCCAGGTCCACGCCTCACGGGGAGTGCTGGAGCCGGCGTCGAAGCACCTGCTGAGCGAGGTCGCCATCCTGAGCCGGCTGGCCCGCAACACGCTGGGCGACAAGGTACCGGGCGCACGCTGGGAGCGGTTCGAGGCGGACTACGGCTGCGTCCGCGACCACATCTCGCGGGTGGTCCCCGGCTTCGCCGACTTCAACACCCGTGTCTCGCGCCCCGGCGGCTTCGGACTGCCCAACCCAGTCAACCACGGCCACTTCCCGACGACGAGCGGCAAGGCCGTGTTCAGCCGCAACGAGTTCGAGGCGCTGAGCGCCCCGGAGGGCCACCTGATCCTTCAGACGCTGCGCTCCCACGACCAGTGGAACACCATCCCGTACACGAACAACGACCGGTACCGCGGCATCCACGGCTCGCGCCGGGTGGTCTTCGTCAACCCCGCTGACGTGCGCGACCTGGGGCTGGAGGAGGGCGCGGCCGTCGACCTGGTCGGCGTCTGGCGCGACGGCGTCGAGCGGCGCGCCGAGAACTTCCGCGTCGTCCCCTACCCCACCTCGCGGGGGTGCGCCGCGGCCTACTACCCGGAGACCAACGTCCTGGTCCCGCTGGACAGTGTGGCCGACGTCAGCAACACCCCGACCTCCAAGGGCATCGTGGTGCGCCTGGAGGCACGCGAACGCGCCGGGGCGGAGGTCCTGACGGGCGCCGCGGCCGAGGGCGACGGCGCCTGAGAAACCGGTTGCCCCCTGGCGACGGCCCCTGAAGCATGGCGCCATGGGGAGCCGACCGAGCAGCACCGCCACCGCACCTCCGCCCGCCGCGGGGGTGCGGTGCTCGTGGTGGGACGTTCCGCGGGGCGTGCGCGACCAGGTGGAGGCCGGGCTCGGCTCCCCGGTGGAGGGTGCGGTGACCCAGGCGGGCGGCTTCTCCCCGGGCGTGGCCGCCCGGGTCCGCCTCGCGGACGGCAGGCGGTTCTTCGTCAAGGCGGTGGGCCCCGAGCCGAACCCCGACGCCCCCGGACTGCACCGGGCGGAGGCCCGGATCACCGCCGCCCTCCCGGCCGCGGCTCCCGTGCCGGAGCTGTTCCTGAGCCTGGACGTCGCCGGATGGGTCGTCCTGGTCCTGGAGGACGTCGACGGCAGAACCCCCGCCCAGCCGTGGCGGCCGGACGAACTCGCCCGGGTCCTCTCGGCGGCGGAAGCGCTGTCGGCGCTCCTCGACCCCTCTCCCCTGCCGGTGCCGACCCTGGAGCAGGCCTGCGACGGGCAGTTCCGGGGGTTCCGCGCACTCGCCGGGGCCGCCGGGGCCGAGGGCGCGGACCTCGGGGCGCGGCTCGATCCGTGGGTGCGCCGGCGTCTGGAGCGCCTCGCCGACCGTGAGGCCGGGTGGGCGGCGGCCGCGGCCGGCACCGCCCTGGTCCACGGTGACCTGCGGGCGGACAACATCCTGCTGACCGCGGGGCGCGTGGTGTTCGTCGACTGGCCGTGGGCCGCGATCGGCGCGTCGTGGTTCGACGTGGTGGCCATGGGGCCGAGCGTCGTCATGCAGTCGCAGGATCCGGAGGCCGCCGTGGCCCGCCTCGACCGGCATCTGGCCGGCCGGGGCGCCGTTCCGGAGGACGTCACCACCGTGCTGGTCGCGGTCGCCGGCTATCTTCTGCACGCCTGCCTCCAGGCCCCGCCGCCCGGGCTGCCGACCCTGCGGGCGTTCCAACGGGCGCAGGGCGAGGCGGCGCTGCGGTGGCTGCGGCGACGCCCGGGCCGGTGGTAGGCCCCGGCCCCCGCCCGCGTCAGAGGGGGCCGGAGCGCAGCGGGGGCAGGACAAGCTGCCGCCGCACCGGGGCGGCCCGGGCGTCGTCGCGGGATTCGGTCTCCAGGACCAGTTCGTTGGTGGGCAGGATGAACGCCCGGACGGTGAGCCGCTGGTCGCGGGCGAGCCGGGCCTCGCGGATGGTCCCGCGGACCAGGGCGTCCAGCGCCTGGCTCGCGGTCTCGACGTCGCCGAACCAGGACGCGGCGGTCAGCCGCGTCCGCAGGCGCAGCCGGGCGCCCGGTCCGGCGCACGCGTTGGCGTGGAACTCCTCGGCCCACCGCCACGGCACGTGCTCGGGTTCGGGCAGCGGCAGGGCCGCGGGGCGGTGGACGCGGGTCTCCCGCTCCCCCGCCGGGGCGGCGGGGGCGGGTGCCTCGTCCGGGCTGTCCATGGTGACCTCCTTCGTCACGGCCCGCGCACCGGGCCTTCCCCCATGCTCGGCGCGCGTCGTCCCGGCTGCCTGAGTACACCTACTCAAACCGGGCGACCTGGGACCACCCGCCCGTAACACCCCCACCGACCGCACCTTCCCTACCCCACACGGCAGTACAGGCCGCCCTCGCGCTCCGCGACAACCGTGGCGAGTGCGGCGACCTCGCGCAGGATCTCCTTCGCGACCTCCGTCTCCAGCGCCGCACCCGCCTCCGCCGACAGCCGGGCCCAGTCACGGGCCGCGCTCCGCAGCCGGTCCGGCCCCGCGGTCGCCAGCGCCCGGACGAGGCAGGGAGAGAGGGCGAAGATCCAGGATTCCCCGTGCCGGGCCTCGGCGACGGTCCGCGGTTCGCCCTCGTCGGCCAGGTCGTCCCACCTCCCGCCGGTCAGCAGCGCCTCCCAGTGCAGCACCGCCTCCTCCGGGTCGAGGTTCCCGCAGGAGAAGGCCGCCGGGCCGGGTTCGGGGCCGCCGCCGAGGGCCGAGGCGGCTGCCGGGTCGTCGGGCGCGACGAAGAAGTCCACGATGACGCTCATGGGAGCATGATGACCCGGCCACGGCCGAGGGAGAATCGGCCCATGGCTCCACGCATCGCGCCCGTCTCCGTCTCCTGGGACCGCATCGACCGGTGGCTGGAGGTCCACTCTCCGGACGGCCTGGCTCTCCTTGCGCCGCCGGCGACGGACGGGGAACTGAGGGAGGCCGCCCGGGTCCTGGGACGGGAGCTCCCCGCCGAGTTGGCCGAGTCGCTGCGCCGCCACGACGGGGCGACCCGCTGGACGACCGTGCTCCCCGAACAGTCTCCGCTGCCGGTCGCCGAGGTGGCGGAGCGGTGGCACATGTACGGCGGCATCGCGGCGGAGAACGACGGGCTCAGGCCCCGGCACGGGGACGACGAGCCCTGGTGGCATCCGCGGTGGATCCCCTGGGCGGAGGGGGTCGCCGGCGACGCGCAGGTGATCGACACCCGGCCCGGCCCGGACACCGGGAGGCTCGGGTGGGCCGGACACGGCGGCGGCGGTGACTTCCTCGACTCCTGGCCCGGCCTGGGCGCGCTGCTGCACGCGGTGGCGGAGGCACTCCACCACGGCGGCGGCGTACGGGGCCTCCACCCGTTCCTGGGCGCGGACGGCGTCCTGCTGTGGGACGAGGCGGGGAGCCGGGACGCGCACGGTTCCCCGCTCGTCCCGGCTCCCGTCGGACTGCCCTGAGGCGTCGGGCCGGTCCGGCCGGTCGTCAGGAGGTGACCGCGCGCAAGCGGATGCGGGTCACCAGGTCCTCGCCGCCCGCGCCCGCCGCGGACTTGTCGAGGACGTACGCCGTGCCGCCGTCGATCCGGACGTGGTTGGGCAGCGGGCCGGTCGGCACCGTGGCGAGGACCTCGGTGGTGCGGGGGTCGACGACCGAGACGTCGCCGGCCAGCCGGTTCACCACCACGACCTGGCCCGAACGCGGGGAGACGTCCACGGACTTGGCGCCCGCGCCGGTGGGCACCGTCGCGGTGACGGCGCCGGAGCGCAGCGAGACGACGGTGAGCGTGCCGGTGGTCTGGTCGGCGGTGTAGGCGGTCCGCCCGTCCGGGGACAGCGCGATGCCCAACGGGCCCGCACCGGCCGGGAGCAGGCGGGGGTCGGCGGTCCCGGGGCGGACCTCGATGATCCGGCTGCCCAGGTAGTCGGCCGCGTAGACCGCTCCGGTGCGCTCGTTCACCGCCAGCCCGGTGGGTCCGCTGCCCTCGACGGCGACGCGGCGTACCTCTCGGTAGGTGCGGCTGTCGTAGGCGACGAGCTCGCCCGAACCGTAGGCGCTGACCCAGGCCAGGTCGCGCCGCTCGTCGACCACGACCTCCCGCGAGTGTTTCGCGCCGGCGAGGGTGGCGAGGTGACGGCCGTCGCGCTGGCTGTAGACGGCCACCGAGTCGTTGCGGGTGTTGGTCACCCAGAGGGTGTTGTGCTCGTCGTCGACGTCGATGCCGTAGACGGCCTCGGGGGTTCCCGCCTCGGACACGGGCACCGGGTAGGTCGCCTCGACCTCGAGCGTGTCCGGGTCGACCTTGACCAGCTGCGAGCCGGTGACGGGGGCCGGGGGCATGCCGACGGCGGCGGTGGCCCACAGCGCGTCGTTCCGCTCGGAGTAGGCGGACTGGTACAGGCCCGCGGCGAGGGGGGCGGCCGCGACGCCGGTGGCCGGGGTGCTCGGAGCCGCGGCCGCCCCGGCGACCGGCAGCGCGCCGGTCACGGCGAGGGCCAGGGCGACGGCGGTCAGGGTGCGTGGGGACAGGGTCCTGGAGGAAGGCCGTGCGGACATGGGCGTCGGATCTCCATGAGGCTCGGGAAAGGCCGACGCGGCGTCTGTCGGCCCGTCGGCCCGATCGTCCGCCGCAGCCTAACCCGGGCCTCCGGCGGCCCCGGTCATCGGGGCCGCCGGACGCGGGACACCCGCGCGCCCCAGGTCAGCGCCGTGCCGGACGCGGGATGCCGTCCAGCAGCCAGTGGGGGCCCACCGTCCAGCCGAGGAACCGGCGTCCGCCGTGCGCCTCGAGCGGCTCCCCGGCCGCCGCGTTCAGCAGGCCGCGGATCGCGGGGGCGAGCCGGGCGGTGACCCGGGCGGGCCGGCGACCGGGGCCGTCCGCCTCCCCCGCGAGCCAGGAGAGCACGCTCTCCTGCTCCGGCGGTGAGCACAGCGAGAGGAAGAACACCGCCTGCCGCCAGGCGTAGGCCGCGTCCTTGACGGTGCCGAGCGGCCGCGGATTGTTCTCGAGCTGCTCGGCCAGCCGCCATGCCTGCAGGAACGCTCCGCGCGCCGGGCCGGCCCAGCCGTCGCGGGGCGCGACCCGTGCCCTGGCCACCAGGGTGGCGAGGTTGTGGGTGGTGAGGATCTGGGCCTGTTCGATCACCATGCCGTTGCCCGCCACCGACCCGAACCTGCGGACCGTCCGACCGGAGGCGTCCCGTGCCCGCCGGGAACACAGGGCGGCGAAGTCCGCTGCGTCCGCGACTCCCTCGTCGAGGCCGTAGTACCGCTCGTAGGGCGTGCCGGTGAGGAGTTCGCCCGCGATGCGGGCGACCGCGGCGAACTTGGGGCTGAAGGAGCCCATGAAGATGTCCGCCGCCAGCTCCTCGACCATCGGCGCGTCCAGCCCCGACTGCCGTGCCAGTGTCCCGAGTTCACGGACCAGCGGGTTGGGCAGGAGGGTGCCCGGGAAGGCCGTGAGGGCCAGTTCCCCGAGTTCGCGCAGCACCGCGGCCGGGCCCTCGCCGCCGTCCTCGGGACGGCGCAGCGGGACGACGGCCCGGACCCAGGGCAGCTCCTCCACCCTGACCTGCGAGGCCAGGTTCAGCAGGAGCAGCGAGCGCCGGCCGCGGAACGCCCGGTAGACGGCCGCCGTGAGGGTGCGCAGCGAGGCGTCGCGCCAGCCTCGCGCCCAGACGGCGCCCACCAGTTGGGGCGTGAGCCGGGCCAGCACCTCCGCCGAGGGGACGACGCCGCGCTCGACCAGGGTGGCGACGGGGGCGCTGAGCGCCGCCTCGACCGGCCTGCGCACCGCGGGCGGAACGATCGTGCCCGCGGGCGGCCCGCCGGCGGCGGCCTCCCACGCGGTGACCGGTCCGGTCGGGCCGGCGACGTCGGTGAGGCCGGTGTCCTGGGGCAGCTCGGCGAGACGGTCCGCCAGCAGCCGGGCCATCCGGTGGTGCGAGGGGAGCGCCGCCTGCACGGCCTGCGCGCCGCGGAGTTCGGCGTGGCGCGGCGAGCCGGGCACGCCCCGCTTGCGCACCATGCCGGTGACGGCGGCCCGCAGCAGTCCGAGCAGGCGGGCGTCCGGGGCACGGCCGGCCACCGCCTCCTCCAGGGCAGTACGCAGGACGCCGAGGTTCTGCCGCGGGTCGCGGTGCCTGGTGCAGTACGTGTGGCGGGCGGCGAGGTCCTGGTAGCGGCGCAGCAGCACCGCGCCGCGCTCACGCCAGGCGTCGTCGGGGACGCGGGCGAGCACCACGCCGTCCTCGGCCGTCTCCAGCCAGTGGGTCAGCAGGGCGTCGCCGAACGGGTGCCAGACGGCGAGGGCCTCCCGCTGGGTCTCGACGCCACGGTGGGGGCGGCGGGTGTTCAGGGCGGCGCGCGCCTCGCCGACGGTGACGCGGTGCACGGCGTCCGGCCCGGGAGCGGGGCGCTCGGCGGGGCGCGGGAGGAAGCGCAGCCGGCCGGCGAACGGCTCCAGTTCGCCGACCAGGTCGACGGCGGCTTCCGTCTCGCCCGCCCGGCCGAGCCAAGCCACGGTGAGCAGGGCGGCCTCCTCGGGCACGGCCACCTCGTAGGCGCCGCTGTCGAGCAGCTCGCAGAGCCGGAACAGGCCCTCCTCGGTGAGGAAGTGGTCGAAGAGGACGCGGCGGTCCTCCGGCAGGCCGGCCCGCCGCGCCGCCTCCTTCTCGTAGGGCTGCAACGGGCCGCCCGCGCTCGGGGCGCCGGTGGCGAAGCCGCCGTGGGCGACCTCGAGGGTCACCCATGCGGGCAGGCCGGCGACCGGCGTGCGGGAGCCGACGGTCAGCCGCCCGTCCGTCATGGCGCTCAGCACGGCGCGCCACCGCTCCCCCGTGCGGCCCGCTCGTGCGCGGACCTCGGGGTCGGGGTGGGTGCGTGCGGTGGTGAGCGCCTTGGCGAGCTGCCCGAGCGGGTAGCCGGTGCCGACGGTCGTGGTGCGCTGCTGCTCAGCGTTCTCGTTCATGGCCGACGTGGCGGGTTCCGCCCCCGCGCCCTCCAGGTCCCGAGCCTGGTGCTCTGGCTGACTGAGCTACACGTCGTGGTGGAGCCGATTCTGTCGGCGTGACCGCCCGGCGTTCAACCGACTTTCGGTCACGGGGCCGCCCGCGCCGACTCCGAACGGGTGAATGGGGAATGCATGCAGTGCCTCGGTCGCTGGACCCTGGTGACGATGGCGTGCAGCTGACCGGAAAGGATGTACCCCATGGTGGACGTCGGACGCTTCGGCATCTGGAGCGGCAAGCTCCGGGAGGGCGGGGACGAGGCGGTGGAGGCCGTCGCCGAGCTGGACCGGCTGGGTTTCGGAGCCGTGTGGTTCGGCATGGCCTCGGTGCCGGCGGCGGGCGAGCTGCTGGCGGCGTCCTCCCGCATCGCGGTGGCCACCGGCATCCTGAGCATCTGGCAGTACGACGCGGCGATGGTCGCCGAGCAGGCGGCGGCCGTGGAGGACCGGCACCCTGGGCGTCTGCTGCTGGGGCTCGGCGTCAGCCACGCGCCGCTGGCCAAGGACTACCGCAAGCCGTACTCGGCGATGGTGGACTACCTCGACGCGCTGGACTCGGCCTCCGCGCCGCTGCCGAAGGAGTCCCGGGCCCTGGCGGCGTTGGGGCCCCGGATGCTGCGGCTGGCCGCCGAGCGCACCGCGGGCGCCCACCCCTACCTGGTGGACGCGCAGTTCGTGGCGCGGGCCCGGGAGACGCTCGGCGCGGGTCCGCTGCTGGCGCCGGAGGTGAAGGTGGTGCTGAGCGCCGACCCGGCCGAGGCGCGGCGGATCGGGCGGGAGACGGTCGACATGTACACCCGGCTTCCCAACTACACCGACAACTGGCTCCGGATGGGCTTCGAGGAGAAGGACTTCGCGGAGGGCGGCAGCGACCGGCTGATCGACTCGGTGGTGGTCTGGGGCGACGACGACACGGTCCGTTCGCGTCTCGCGGAGTTCCACGACGCGGGCGCCGACCACGTCGCGGTCCAGGTCCTCGACGGCTCCCCGGACCGCTACCCCCGCGAGGGCTGGCGCCGCCTGGCCGAACTGCTCGAGGTGCGCTGACCGCGCGGGTGGCCCCGGGGTCGGTTCCCCGGGGCCACCCGTGGTGCGGTGCCGGCGGGCAGGGTGCTCGCGCCCCGGCCCGCCCACGGCTCAGGCCGTGACGAGGGTGAGTCCGTACCGGCCGAGGATCTCGTTCACCGGCTGGAACCAGGTCTGGCCGCCGGTCGAGCAGTTGCCCCAGCCGCCGGAGGTGACGCCCTGCGCCTGGTCGCCGCTGATGAACGAGCCGCCGGAGTCGCCGCCTTCGGCGCACACGCTGGTCCTGGTCATCTGACGCACCGCGCCCTGGCTGTAGTTGACCGTCTCGTTCTTGGCCTGCACGGTGCCGCAGTGCCAGTGGGTGGTGGAGCCGGAGCGGCAGATCGACGCCCCGACCGGCGCCTCGTTGGAGCCGCGCACCAGCTGGTCGGAGACGGTGCCCCAGCCCAGCACCACCGGCACGGTCCACCAGCCGCTGCCGACGTTCACCCAGGCGTAGTCGTTCTCGGGGAACGACGAGCCCTGGATGTTGCCGATGTAGCTGCGGTCCCAGCCACTGACCGACTGGCCGGCACCGCCGCAGTGCCCGGCGGTGACGAAGCCTCCGACCACGGAGAAGCCTATGGAGCAGCGCACGTTGCCCGTGTAGAAGGGGTCACCGCCGACCGTGCCGGCGGCCAGGGTGCGCGGCGCGCCAGGAACGGTCTCGACGGTCACCGGACCGGCCGCGCGGGCCCGGTCCAGGAACCGCTCGACGGCGTCGTCGGAGCGGCTGCCGTCGGCGACGTTCACCACGACGGTGTTGGCCCGCGGGTCGACGTGCCAGCCGGTGACCCCTTCCGGGGCGTCGAGCCGGTCGACGCGCCGCTGCGCGGCGGCCAGTTCCCGCACGTCGTGCCGGACCGTGCGGACCTCCGCACCGGTGGCCTTCACCGCACGGCGGGTGCGGTCGGGGGCGTCCGCGGTGACGGCGACGGCGAGGCGGCCGGTCTTCGCGTCGAACCAGGAACCGCCGTAGGAGTCGCCCGCGGCGCGCCGCGCCGTGGGCTCGAGCGCGGTCGCGCTCTTCTCGGCGGCGAGGCGGTCCTCGGCCTGTGCCGCGGTGAGGCCGAGGTCCTGCCGCATGGCCCGCAGCAGCCCGTCGGAGGCGGGCGCCTGCGAGGCGGCGGAGGACCGGCCGTCGTCGGCCGAGGCGGTGGGGGCGGCCGCGGTGACCCATGTTCCGACGACGAACAGGGCGGCGAGTGCGCCGCGGGTGAGGGCGTTGCGTCTCATGGGGGTGCCTTTCGGTTCGTTCCGGCAGGGGGGCGGTGGAACCAGGGATCTCTGAGAGCGCTCTCCCAGCCGGCCGACGGGCGCGCGGCAGGCAGGGAGACGGGAGGGGGCGGAACGGGAGGGAGAGGAGGCGGGGCGGGAAGGCGGGGCAGGATCAGGCGCCCGCGCCGACCTCGATCGTCCAGGACGCCGGAGCACCGTCCTGGAGGTGACCGTCGACCGCGGGCGCACCCGTGGGGCCGACGTCGTCGTAGGGGAAGGCGTAGCCGATGGTGGCGTGCTCGTGGACCAGGCGGGCGTAGTGGTTGGTGATCGCGTGCTGGTAGTACCGGTCGGCCGGCACGCCGTCGGGCTGGTTGTCGCCGCCGGACACCAGCAGCGAGCTGCGGTTGAGCGCCGCCGCCAGCCGGGCGGCCACCGCGCCGCGGGCGTCGCCGCCGGAGTTGTAGAGCGGGCCGCTCGCGCAGCCGAAGATGTCCACGGCGCTGGGCTTGGTGAAGGGCACGCCGTTGTCGTTCAGCCCGGCGAAGGTCAGCACCCCGCCGGACACCCGTCCGGTGTACTTCCCGACGGAGCCCTGCCCGTTCACGGTCAGGTCGGTGGTCTCGTAGCGGCGCCAGACCTCGTCCAGGTAGGGCTGCCAGTAGTCGCCGAACCCGGTCGGCGAGTGGGCCGGCGCCATCACCCGGACGACCTTGCCCGCGTCGTCCGTGCCGACCAGCCGGTCCCACGGCGCGCCGTCGGCGGCGTGCTGGGCCCGCAGGCCCTCCGCGATCCGGCCGAGCGCTCCGGCGGGCAGCGCCGGAACCGACTGCGAACCGGCCGACCCGGTGCTGGACATCTCGACGGGGAGCGCCACCATGTCCACGTAGCTGATGTTGGCGTACAGGTTTGCGCTGTTGTACGTGAACTCGCAGAAGGTCCAGTTGGTGCGCCAGTTGGGGTCGCTCGCGGTGAGCGCGGGCTGGACCATGCCCGGTGCTCCCCCGCCGTTCGCCGGGTTCACGAAGAACTGGAGCTTCGCGCCGACCGAGAACCAGACCCGGCCGCTGATGACGTACTGGTTCAGCGGGACCCGCACCCCGGACGAGCCCGAGGGGCCCAGGGGTATGGAGTGGTCGGCCACGGGCGTGAGCACCGAGGACGGGCTGGGCAGCCGCCGGAAGACGCCGTCCGCGCCGACGAAGCCCGGCCAGCCGGACTCGTCGGCGCCGCTGATGTAGGCGTACACGGTGTCGCTGCCGGAGGTGTTGCGCAGGGTGATCGGCAGCGACGCCGCCGCGGTCGAGGACTCGCCGGCCTTGGCGCGCTCCGGCCTGGCGAGGAGCCAGGCGGGCGCTCCGAGCGTGGCGGCCGCGCCCGCGACCATGAAGGATCGTCGGGAAACCACGTGTTCCTCCTGAGATCGTCCCGGTGCGACGCGCCGTGACGGCGCGCGTCCGGGAAGGTGGGGGGTGTTCAGGCAGGTGGGCGGGGCCCGCACGACCTCGTGACCGTGTGCGGACCCGCCTTGGAGTGGCGTGTGCGGTTCCGATGAAATCCTGTTGCTTTTGGAACGTCAAGTAGTCTGAGAGCGCTCTCAGTTGAAAGTTTCGTTGTCCCTGGTGACTGCCAGACTGTCCGCATGACGACGACCCCCACCGATCCCAAGGCCGACCTCCACCGCTACCTCCAGGACGCGCGCGACGCCCTGTTGTGGAAGCTGGAGGGCCTCTCCGAGTACGACGTCCGCCGGCCGCTCACCCCGACCGGGACCAATCTGCTGGGACTGGTGAAGCACCTGGCGACCGTCGAACTCGGTTATCTGGGCGAGGTCTTCGGCCGTCCGTCGGACATCCCCCTGCCGTGGGTGGCGGAGGGCGCCGAGACGAACGCGGACATGTGGGCGACCGCCGAGGAGTCGCGCGAGTTCGTGGTCGGCATGTACCGGCAGGCCTGGGCGCACGCGGACGCGACCCTCGGCGCGCTGCCCCTGGACGCGGTGGGCACGGTGCCTTGGTGGCCGGCGGAGCGCGCGGCGATCACGCTGCACCACGCCGCGGTGCGGGTGATCGCCGACGCCCAGCGTCACGCGGGGCACGCGGACATCGTCCGCGAGCTGATCGACGGGGCGGTGGGCGTGCGCGAGGACAACACGGCGATGGCGCGGGCCGACGCCGCCTGGTGGCAGGCGCACCGCGAGCGCCTGGAGCGGGTCGCCCGGGAGGCCTGACCCCCTGGGCGCGCTCCCACATAGGCGCGCCCCGCACCTATGTGCTGCCACTCCACTGGCAGGTGTCGGGCCCGTTCGTACGGTCGGAGCGCGTGACCCCCACACGCGCCCCCGCACCGATCCCTTCCGGGAGGACCCCATGCCGGTTCCCGACCGCTCCCGACCCGGGGCACGAGCCCGTGCGTTCGGCCTGACCGCCGTACTCGCGCTGCTGCTGGCCCTGTTCGCCGCCCCGACGCCCGCGTCCGCCGCCTCGCTGACCCAGGTCACCGGGTTCGGCACCAATCCGGGCAACCTCCAGATGTACGCCTACGTGCCCGACGGCCTTCCGGCCGGCGCCCCGCTGGTCGTCGCCCTGCACGGCTGCACGCAGAGCGCCCCGGACTACCACTCCCACGCGGGGTGGGCCAAGTACGCGGACCTGTACCGGTTCGCCGTGGTGTACCCGCACACCTCGAGCGCCAACAACGCCAACTCCTGCTTCAACTGGTTCCAGTCCTCCGACACGGCCCGGGGGCAGGGCGAGGCTCTCTCGGTCAAGCAGATGGTCGACTCCGCGATCAGCCGCTACGGCAGCGACCGCGACCGGGTGTTCGTCACCGGACTGTCGGCCGGCGGGGCGATGACCGCCGCGATGCTCGCCGCCTACCCGGACGTCTTCGCGGGCGGCTCCATCGCCTCCGGCATTCCCGCCGGCTGCGCCACGAGCGTCGCCAACGCCTACACCTGCATGTACAACGCGACGTCCAAGACCCCCAAGCAGTGGGGCGACGCGGTGCGTTCGGCGTCCGGCGGCTGGACGGGTCCCTGGCCGCGGGTCGCCGTCTGGCACGGCACGTCGGACACCACCGTGGTGCCCGCCAACGCCACCCAGTCACGCGACCAGTGGACGAACGTCTGGGGCCTGACCCAGACCCCCGCCTCCACCGCCTCTCTCCCCGGCAACACCACCCAGGCCGTCTACACCGACGCCCGGGGCGTCCCCGCGGTCACCACCTTCACCGTCTCCGGCATGGGCCACGGCACGGCCGTCGACCCGGGCACCGGGACCTCGCAGTGCGGCACCGCCGGCGCCTACTACCTGGACACCATCTGCTCCAGCTACTACACCGCCCTCTTCTGGGGCCTGGACGGCGGCGCCGTCGACCCGGGCGGCCCCGGCGCCCTGCCCGCGCCCACCGGCCTCACGGCCGGCGCCGTCACCGACACCGGGGTGGCGCTGTCGTGGAACGCGGTGAGCGGGGCGGCGTCGTACGAGGTCTACCGCGGCGGCTCCCGGGTCGGCACCGCCACCGGCGCCTCGTACACCGACACCGGTCTGTCCCCGGGCACGGCCTACACCTACGCGGTGGCCGCGGTGGACTCCTCCGGCACGGCCGGCGCCCGCTCCGCGTCCGTCACCGCCACGACGAGCGGCGGCGACGGGGGCTTCGAGCACCGCTGCTTCACGGCCTCCAACTACGCGCACGTGCAGGCCGGCCGGGCCCGCCAGAGCGGCGGCTACGCCTACGCCCTCGGGTCGGGCCAGAACATGGGCCTCTACAACACCTTCTACAGCCACACGCTCGAGGAGACCGCGGCCGGTTACTTCGTGATCTCCGACTCCGGCTGCCCGTCCTGACGCGGAACGTCCCTGAGGGGCCGTCACGCCACCACGCGTGACGGCCCCATAATTATCTTGACGTCAAGAATTACGCGGCGAAGACTGCCCCTGGTCGAACCACAGGAGCCTCCGCATGCCCTCTCCGCTGTCCCGCCTTCTCCCCGAAGACCGCCTGACCCGGGCGATGTCGTACCAGTCGGCCCTCTCGGCGTTCGCCGAGGGCGCCTTCATCACCGGCGAGGCGGTGTACTTCACCCAGGTCGTCGGACTGAGCCCGGCCCAGGTCGGCCTGATGCTGACCCTCTCCCTCGCGGCCGCGTTCGTGTTCTCGGTGCCGCTGGGCCGCCTGGCCGACCGGGTGGGAACCCGGCGCAGCTGGATCGTGGGCTCCGCCCTGGAAGCGGTGTTCTTCGCCTCCTGGTTCCTCGCCGGTTCCTTCGTCACGGCGCTGGCCGTCCTGATCCCCCTCACTCTGGCGAACACCTGGGTGCGGTCCGGGCGCGGCGCCTACCAGACGCAGGTCTTCCCCCGGGAGAAGCGGGTGCACGCGCGGGCGTACCTGCGCGCCGCCCGCAACGCGGGGTACTCCGTGGGCGCCCTGGCCGGCGGTCTGGCCCTCGCCCTGGACAGCCTCACCCTCGTCCACGCCGTGCCCCTGTTCACCTCGGTGGTGCTGCTGGCCAACGCCTACTGGGTCTCCCGGCTTCCGGAGCCTCCCCGGCCCGAGCCGGTGGTGCCCGCCGTGGCGGCGGCGGAGGGCGCGGCCCGCCCCGGCCGCCGCGATCCGCGCGCCGCGCTCCGCAACCGCCCGTTCGTGCTGATGACCTTCCTGAACGGCGTGCTGGGCACCCACCAGGTACTGCTGATGACGGTGATCCCGCTGTGGCTGGTGGCCGAGACCGACGCGCCGAAGGTGGTGCTGGCCTGGCTGTACGGCACCAACACCGTGATGGCGGTGGCCCTGCAGGTGGCCGCCGCCCGGGGTGTCGCCACGGTGACCGACTCGCTCCGCGCCCAGCGGCGCGGCGCACTCTGCTTCCTGGTCTCCTGCGGCATCATCGCCGTCACCCACGACACGGTGGGCTGGGTGACGATCGTGCTGATGTGGGTCGGCCACGTCACGGTGACCGGCGCCGAGCTGTACCAGTCGGCCGGACAGTGGGGGCTGGTCGCCGAGCTGGCCGACCCCGAGCGGCGCGGCGAGTACGAGGGCGTGGTGGGTCTCGGCTACAACCTGGGGTCGGTCTGGGCGCCGGCCGCGTACACCTACCTGGCCATGTCCTGGGGCGCCGTGGGCTGGGCGGTGATCGCCGCGGTCATCCTGACGGCGGCCGTCGCGATCCACCCGGCGGCACGCGCCGGCGAGCGGCACCTGCGGCGTCTGGGGATCGCGCCGGAGACGGAGCGCGGGACGACCGACGACCCGGCCGGTGCACGGGACGGGTCAAAGGACGCGGCGGAGGGCCCGGCCGAGGGGAAGCCGGTGCTGCCTGAGCCCCGCACGGAACCCCGTACGGAAGTCCGGGCGGAACCCCGCGTGGAACCCCGCCAGGAACCCTCTTTGCATGACCATACGGGATGATGCATAATCTTCCTATGTCCAAGGTCCTCACCTCCCTCCCCGTCGGCGAACGCGTCGGCATCGCCTTCTCGGGCGGCCTCGACACCTCCGTCGCGGTCGCGTGGATGCGCGACAAGGGCGCCGTCCCGTGCACCTACACCGCCGACATCGGTCAGTACGACGAACCCGACATCGCCTCGGTGCCCGGCCGCGCCACGGCCTACGGCGCCGAGATCGCGCGCCTGGTCGACTGCCGTGCCGCGCTCGTCGAGGAGGGCCTGGCGGCGCTCACCTGCGGCGCGTTCCACATCCGCTCCGGCGGGCGGGCGTACTTCAACACCACGCCGCTGGGCCGCGCGGTCACCGGCACCCTCCTGGTGCGCGCCATGCTCGAGGACGACGTCCAGATCTGGGGCGACGGCTCGACGTACAAGGGCAACGACATCGAGCGGTTCTACCGCTACGGCCTGCTCGCCAACCCGAACCTGCGGATCTACAAGCCCTGGCTGGACGCGGACTTCGTGACCGAGCTCGGCGGCCGCAAGGAGATGTCGGAGTGGCTGGTCGCGCACGGCCTGCCCTACCGGGACAGCACGGAGAAGGCGTACTCCACCGACGCCAACATCTGGGGCGCCACGCACGAGGCGAAGACCCTGGAGCACCTCGACAACGGCATCGAGACGGTCGAGCCGATCATGGGCGTCAAGTTCTGGGACCCCACGATCGAGATCGCCGCCGAGGACGTCACCATCGGCTTCGAGCAGGGCCGCCCGGTGACGATCAACGGCAAGGACTTCGCGTCCGCCGTCGACCTGGTGATGGAGGCCAACGCCATCGGCGGCCGCCACGGCCTGGGCATGTCCGACCAGATCGAGAACCGGATCATCGAGGCCAAGAGCCGGGGCATCTACGAGGCCCCGGGCATGGCCCTGCTGCACGCGGCCTACGAGCGCCTGGTCAACGCGATCCACAACGAGGACACCCTCGCCCAGTACCACAGCGAGGGCCGCCGTCTGGGCCGCCTGATGTACGAGGGCCGCTGGCTGGACCCGCAGGCGCTGATGATCCGCGAGTCGCTGCAGCGCTGGGTCGGCGCGGCGGTCACCGGCGAGGTCACCCTGCGCCTGCGCCGGGGCGAGGACTACTCGGTCCTCGACACCACGGGCCCGGCGTTCAGCTACCACCCGGACAAGCTCTCCATGGAGCGCACCGAGGACTCGGCGTTCGGCCCGGTGGACCGCATCGGCCAGCTGACCATGCGCAACCTGGACATCGCCGACTCCCGCTCCAAGCTGGAGCAGTACGCCGGCCTCGGTCTGCTCGGCACCGGCGCGAGCCCGGTGCTCGGCGCGGCCCAGGTCACCGGCCTGATCGGCACCATGCCCGAGGGCGGCGCGGAGGCCATCGCCTCGCGCGGCGAGGTCAGCGAGGACGACGAGCTGCTCGACCGCGCGGCGATGGAGGCCGGCACCGACTGACGCGTCGCGGACGCACGCACGGCGCGAGAGGCCGGCCCGGAGCACTCCGGGCC
>NZ_JBHTVQ010000020.1:0-97672 GCF_042792855.1 Streptomyces sp. NPDC056600 | reverse complement strand
CCTGGGGATCGAGGAGCGGGGCCCGCGGCCTTCGTCGTTCCGACTGCCACCGGTATCCGCAGGACCGGCGGCTCAGCGGACGGGCAGACCCTGGGGCTGCTGGGGCGCGATGCCCAGGGCGGTCGTGTACTTGGCGAGAGCCAGCTTGCCGACGGCCGGGTAGGCGCCCAGCGGCTCGGCTGCCGGGCAGCCCGCCTCCTGCGCGGCCGCCTCCAGCAGCTCAGGCTGGACCTCGGGGCCGATCAGGTACGGGGCGAGCGCGAGCTGCTGCGAACCCGCGTTGCGCAGCTGCTCGGTCACGGAGGCGAGGGAGCCCTCCTGGTCCAGCGCCGCCGCCATGACCGGCACGGCGAGGCGCGCGGCCAGCAGCATGCCGGTGATGCCGGCCGCCTGGACGGCCTCCTCGCCGCCCACGGTCGCCAGGACGATGCCGTCGGCGGCCGTGTGCACGGTGAACAGGCGGGCGCGGTCGGCACGGGCGTGACCCGCCTCCGACAGCCGCACGTGCAGCGCCTCGGCCAGCAGCGGGTGCGGGCCCAGCGCGTCGGTCAGGTCGGCGGCGACCCGGCTGTCCATGACCGCCTGGCGCACCTGGCGCAGCAGGGAGCTGTCCGGGCCGGCCAGCAGCGGCACCACGACGGCCACCGGGCCGTCGGGCTCCTGCACGTCCGAGCCGGCGGCGCGCGCCAGCTCGTAGCGCGCGGTCCGCTCCTCGGCGGCGCGCGTCAGCACGGACTGCAGGGTGGGGAATTCCTCGTCTTCCCCGTCCAGATAACCGATGCGTCCGTCCAGGCCGGGGAGCTCGGAGCGCGCGATGCTCACGACCTCCTCGGCGAGGCTGCGGGTCGCGGTGCTGGGAGTGCCAGGCACCGCGAGCACCAGTGCGGGCGCGCCCTCAGGGGCAGCCAGGGGCTCGGGCCGGCGGTGCCGGCCGGGCTGGCGGGGACGCGGCATTCGTACAGGCAGGCCTGCGGGCCCAGTGGGGGAGCTCATGCTGCCGCATGCTAGTGGCTTCAGGGGCTCCTCTGTTCGGGGAGGGGGCGGGTGAGCGGTATCCGTCCGCATTTGTCCGCCGGGTCGTGTGACAAGCGGAATGGTTTTGTTCACTCCGGGCGCGCACCGTACGGGCTTCGTGGCATCCGGTGACGGGCCTCGCGAGCAGGGCCGGGTGCAAGGGTGCGGAACCTGGGCGTTGCCTGACGCCGCATCATACGGAAGCCGTCGTCGCCGCCCGCGGGGGGAGCGGCCGCCCGCGCCGACGGGGCACAACCGCCGCCGGATCTTCACCCGCAGTCCGGTGCGGCCGGCCGCGAGAGGAGGGGATTTGTCGACTTGTGGTCCCCTTTCCGGCAGTTGTGCCCGGAACCCGCCGTCGCCCGCGGCCGGCGGGTTCCGGCCGGGGCGCGGCGGCTCCGGTCGCTCACCCCTGGGTGAGGTGCAGCAGACGCCGGTCGTGGGGGAGCGCCAGGTCGCCGAGGGCGAGTCCCGCCGCCAGGCGGAAGGCGCCCAGCAGGGGGTCGCCCTCGGGGGCCACCCGGCGGGCGTGCGGGAGGGCCTTGGCCAGCTCCTCCTCCAGCGGAGCGAGCAGCGGCTCCCCGAGGCCCAGCAGACCACCTGTCACCGACACCGCGGCCTCGCCCCCGTCGGGGCAGACCGCGGCCGCCGCGGCGGCCATGTGCCGGGCGGCCTCCCGCAGGATCGCCTCCGCCACCGCGTCCTCGCGCGCGCAGGCGGCCACCTCGGGCGCGAACGAGGCCAGCACCGCGGGCCGGTCGGTCCGCGGGTACAGCGCCTGCGGCCAGCCGTCCGCCGGACCGAGCAGGGCCTGCCCCCGCTCCAGAAGGGCGACCGACCCGCCGGGACGGCCGTCATGGGCGCGGAGCGCGGCCTCCAGACCGGCCCGGCCGATCCACGCGCCGCCTCCGCAGTCGCCCAGCAGATGACCCCAGCCGTCCGCCCGCCGCCAGGCCGCGAGATCGGTGCCGGTGGCGGTCAGTCCCGTCCCGGCCGCCACCACGGCGCCCGGGCGCGCGCCCAGCGCCCCCACGTACGCCGTCACCGCGTCCGAGGACAGCGCGACGCCCGCCCAGGCTCCGTCGCCGCCGAAACGCGCCGTCAGGGCGTCCGGCACCTCCGCCCGCCAGGCGTCGCCGAGCGAGGCGAAGCCTGCCGCGCCCACCGCCACCGCCTCCGGAGCTCCCAACCCGGCCTCGGCCAGCGCCGCTTCGGCGAGCGGGGCCAGCGACTCCAGCAGGTGGACCGGATCCAGACCCTGGGGTCCCGTCCGCACCGGCTCCCGGCCCGCGCGCCGGACCACCGGACCGCTCCGCGGGGTGCCCACGGCGACCCGCAGCCCGGAGCCGCCGGAGTCCACCGCCAGCAACACCCGCTCCCGCGACGCGGCCGGGTCGGCCATGGGACGGAGCACGTTCCCCTCCTCGGACAGGACCGGCCGCACGAGCCACTGGCCCGGCCCGGTGCTCTCGACGAGGATGAAGACTAGCGTCGCGGGCCGTCCCCATGGGCGTGCTTCCGCAGGCGCGGGCGATGTCGGCGGGGGCCAGTAGGGTGACGCGTTGTGGCACCAAGACCTCTACATGCACTCGTTGAAGCGGGCTGGGCGAAGGCCCTGGAACCTGTGGCCGACCGCATCGCCGCGATGGGCGACTTCCTGCGGGCCGAGATCGCGGCCGGCCGGACGTATCTCCCCGCCGGGGCCAACGTCCTGCGGGCCTTCCAGCAGCCCTTCGACGACGTCCGCGTCCTGATAGTCGGTCAGGACCCCTACCCCACCCCGGGCATGGCGATCGGCCTGAGCTTCGCGGTCTCGCCGGAGGTGCGCAACCTCCCCGGCAGTCTCGAGAACATCTTCCGGGAGATGCATTCCGACCTCGGACTGCCCCGTCCGTCCAACGGCGATCTGACGCCGTGGACCCGGCAGGGCGTCCTGCTGCTCAACAGGGCTCTCACCACCGCCCCCCGCAAACCGGGCGCGCACCGCGGCCAGGGCTGGGAAGAGGTCACGGAGCAGGCGATCCGGGCGCTGGCGGCGCGCGGCAAGCCGCTGGTGTCGGTCCTGTGGGGACGCGACGCGCGCAATCTGCGGCCCCTGCTGGGCGACCTCCCGGCGATCGAGTCCGCCCATCCGTCACCGATGTCCGCCGACCGGGGCTTCTTCGGCTCACGTCCGTTCAGCCGGGTCAACGACCTGCTGCTCCGGCAGGGCGCCGAGCAGGTGGACTGGCGCCTGCCGTAGGCACGGCCTGCCGCATCGCGCCGCGGCCCGCAGCCCTGACAGCCCGTCTGGTCGCCGCCGACCAGGCGGGCGCCGTTCTTCTCCGGGCCGTGGGTGCGCGGGCGCGGCCCGGCGACCTCGCGGTACCGCCCGCGCCGTGAGTGCTCCGGCGTCGCCGCGCACTGGTCCGTCCGGACGCCCGCGGATCGCCGGAAAGAGCGGAACCCGTTCCCGCCCGCCCGCGTACGCCCGGTCCGCACGGCATTCCGCGCTGCACTGTTCCCCGCGGGTGTCCTCGCAGAGTTCCCTGCGGGCGTCCCGCGTCGCCGCGTCCGCACCGGTCGCCGTTCCCGCCGTCCGTCCTCACGAGAGGGGGCGCCTGCCGATGCCACAGGGCGCACACCGCCGGTCCGCGTCCCGCATGCCAGGACCGTTCGAACTGCTGACGCGCGTCGTGGCGGCGGCGGGGCTGGCCGTGGACGCGTACCTCCACATCGACCTGGCGTCCACCTACGACGGCGGCTCGGCGACCGTCGGCCAAGGCACCCTGTTCCGGATCGAGGCCGTGCTGGCGGCGCTGGCCGCGCTGCTGGTGCTGTTCTTCCGCAGCCGTCTCCTGCGCGCGTACGCCTTCCTGGTCGCGGCCGGCGGGCTCGCGGCCGTGCTGGTCTACCGCTATGTCGACGTCGGGGCGTTCGGGCCGTTCCCGAACATGTACGAGCCCCTCTGGTACACGAAGAAGGTGGTCAGCGCCACCGCCCAAGCCGTGGCCACGGTGGCGACGGCCGTGCTCCTCGCCCTTCCCCGACGGCGCTGACGCCCGCAGAGATCACCGACCCTTCACCTCCCCAGGAGATCCCCGTGGAAAAGCTCTCCGGACCCGTCCGCGCCCTCGCGGTGGTCGCCATGGCGGCCGCCGCCCTCGGCGGCTGCTCGAACGGCGACCCGGGAACCCCCGCGCCCGACAAGGCGGAGCACGCCTCGCCCACGCCCGCCACGGGTGGCGCGGCCCGCCTGACGCTGAGCTCCGCGGGCGGCCTCGGCAAGATCCTCGCCGACGGACAGGGCCGCACCCTGTACCTCTTCGAGGCGGACACGTCGACGAAGTCGACCTGTGACGGCGCCTGCGCGGGCGCCTGGCCTCCGCTGACCACGCAGGGCGCGCCGAAGGCCGGGCCGGGTGTCGACGCCTCGAAGCTGAGCACCACCACCCGTGACGACGGCAAGAAGCAGGTTGTCTACAACGGCCACCCGCTC
The DNA here is from genome assembly GCF_042792855.1 of Streptomyces sp. NPDC056600. Lineage (NCBI taxonomy): Bacteria > Bacillati > Actinomycetota > Actinomycetes > Kitasatosporales > Streptomycetaceae > Streptomyces > Streptomyces sp. NPDC056600. The sequence continues at coordinate 93,180 of NZ_JBHTVQ010000020.1, read as the reverse complement.
TACTCCTACAAGGGGGACGGCGCGGCCGGCGACACCAACGGCCAGGGCCTCGACCAGTTCGGCGCGAAGTGGTTCGTCCTCGACGCCGCCGGAAAGAAGATCGAGAAGAACAGCGCCGGCTGAACTCTCCACCACCTCCGCGCACTCCCGGACGAACGGGCGTGCACCGCCTGCCCGGGGTGCTCGACGAGGGGCCGTGACCGGGTCAGCCGACGACCGCGGCCCGGACACAGAGCACGTCCGGCAGGTGCGCGGCCAGCTGCCGCCAGCTCTCGCCCTCGTCCGCGGAGGCGTAGACCTCGCCGTTGCGGGTGCCGAAGTAGACGCCCGCCGGGTCGGCGTCGTCCGTGCACAGGGCGTCGCGGAGCACCACGCCGTAGTGGTCCTCGTCGGGCAGTCCCGCCGACAGCGGCTCCCAGCTGCCGCCGCCGTCGGAGGTGCGGAACACCCGCAGGCGGCGTCCGGCGGGAACCCGGTCGGAGTCGGCGTTGACCGGGAACAGGTAGGCCGTGTCGCCGCGGCGCGGATGGGCGGCCACGGCGAAACCGAAGGTGGTCGGCAGGTCGTCGCCGATGTCCGTCCAGGACCCGCCGCCGTCGTCGCTGCGGTAGACGCCCCAGTGGTTCTGCAGGTACAGCCGCTCCGGGTCCGCGGCGTCCCGGGAGATCTTGTGGACGCACTGACCGAACTCCGGGTCCGGGTCCGGCAGGAAGACCGCCGAGACCCCGGAGTTGGACGGCGACCAGCTCGCCCCGCCGTCCGCGCTGCGGAAGACGCCCGCCGCGGACACCGCCACGGTGAGGGCGGCCGCGTCGCGGACGTCGGTGAGGATGGTGTGCAGCCCCTCGCCGCCTCCGCCGGGCGCCCAGCGCGAGCGGGTGGGGTGCTCCCACAGCGGGCGCACCAGGGTGAAGCTCTCGCCCCGGTCCTCCGAACGGAACAGCGCGGCGGGCTCGGTGCCGGCGTACACCACGCCGGGTTCGGCGGCGGACGGGTGCAACTGCCAGACGCGCTCCAGGGACGCGCCGGTGTCCTCCGGGAACCGCACGGCGGGGCTGGCCGGTTCGGTCCAGGTGCGGCCCAGGTCGTCCGAGTGGAAGACCGACGGGCCCCAGTGGGAGCTCACGCCTCCGACCAGGATCCGGGGTGCGGGACCGCGGGTGTCCAGGGCCACCGAGTAGACGGCCTGCGCGTTGAAGTGCGGATCGGGATCGAACTCCCAGTCGCCGCCGGATCCGCGGCGGGCGAGGAACAGCCCTTTGTTCGTGCCTACGGCGAGCAGTACGTCGGCCATGCCGGCCACCTCTCAGGACGTCGTCGTCCGGACGGGGAGCGATGCGGTCACGGCCAGTCTGCACGCAGCCACCGACAACGCCCTGTAGCGACGGCGCCACCGTGGGCAGGCGTCCTGCGGCGGTCTGCAGGACGCACCCCGCGGGCCGCCTCGTAGGGTGGCCGCGTGGACGGATCCGGCATGTGGGCGGAGCAGGAGGCGCTGCGCGCCGAGGCGCGGGGCGTGTACGAGGACCTCGCCCTGGGCGGGCTGCTGGAGAGGGCAGGGACGCCCGCCGTCGTCGGGAGCGCCGCGCTGGGCGTGATGGTGCGCCGGGATCTGGACGTCGACGTGACCTGCGAGCGTCTGGACGACGCCACGGCGACGGCCGTGGCCGAGGCGGGCGCGCGGCTCGCGACGCACCCGCGCGTGCGCACGGTGACTTTCCGCGACGACCGCGGGGAGTGGAACCGCGAGCCGGACCGCTATCCCGACGGCCTGTACCTCGGCGTGGAATGCCGCACGCCCACCGGGGCCGTCTGGAACCTCGACGTCTGGTTCCTCGACGACCCCGGACGCCAGCCCTCGACCGCCCACCTGGCCACCCTGCTCCCACGGCTGACCGACGGGAGCCGCAGGACGGTCCTGGAGATCAAGCGGGCCTGGGCCGGCCGCCCCGAGTACGGCACGTCCGTCTCCGGCATCGACGTCTACCGCGCGGTGCTCGACGACGGCGTCGGCGATCCGGCCCAGTTCGAGGACTGGGTCCGGCGGCGGACGAACTCCCCCGACTGACAGCGCCGTTCTAGCGGCGCATGTCCTCCATGCGCGCGATCTCGGTGGTCTGGGTGGCGATCACGTCGTCGGCCATCTCCTCGGCCCGGATGTTGTTGCCGCCGGCCTTCACGTCCCCGGCCATGGCGATCGCCCCCTCGTGGTGGGCGATCATCAGATCGAGGAAGACCCGGTCGAAGGCGGCGCCCTCGGCGCCGCGAAGTTCCTTCATCTGCTGGGGAGTCGCCATTCCGCGCATCTCCGCGTGCGCGTGTCCCGCGGTGTCCTTCTCGGCGCCGTGCTCGTCCAGCCAGCCCTCCATCATGTCGATCTCCGCGCCCTGCACGTCGGCGATGCGCGAGGCCAGGCCCTTCAGCTCCTTCGACTTGGCCCGGTCCGGGGCGAGGCGAGCCATGGTGAGGGCCTGTTCGTGATGCTCGATCATCATCTGCACGTAGGCGACGTCCGCCGCGTTGGGGGAGTCGTCCTCGCGGCGGTGCTCGGCCGCGTCCTCGGGGGACAGCGTCTTGTTCGCCTCTCCGGGCTTGCCCGGGGCGAGGACCGAAGACCCCTTGGCGGTACCGGACTTGGCGGCGGAACCGGAGTCGCAGCCGCCGAGGGCGAGGACGGCCAGGGCCAGCGAGGCGGTGACGAGCGAAGCTCGTGAAGCGCGGCGAAGGAGCACGGCGACCTCCCGGGGGAAGAGCGATTGACGGTTCATCGTGTCTGCCGACGACTGTCCTAGCACGGTTTCCGCGGCGCGTGATCGAAAAATCTTATGCCAATCACATTGCGCTCTATTGATCTGTGCATGATGCAGACGATACTCAGGGGGGTCCGTGCCCGCTCAGTTGCGCGCACGGGTCGATGAGGGAGGACGAAGTGCTCAGACGAAACCCCCGAACGCACAGCGGACGGCTGGGGATCGCGGCCACCGCCGCCGGTCTGTTGGCCGCTCTGCTCACGGCCGCCCCCGCCGGGGCCGTACCCGGCCCGGGAGACATCCCGGAGAAGAAGATCTCCAGCAGTGTCCAGGCCGAGGTCGAGGCCGCCATCGAGAACGGCGAGATACCCGGCGTGGACGAGATCGTCCACAGCGACAACATCGAGCACGTCAGCAACACCCCGAAGGACCTGTTGCCCGGCACCAACTCGGACCTCGCCTTCCAGGGCGACTACGCGTTCTCCGGCAACTACGACGGCTTCAAGATCTTCGACATCAAGAACCCGAAGCGGCCGAAGGTCGTCGCCCAGGTGCTCTGCCCCGGATCGCAGAACGACATCTCGGTCTCGGGCGACCTGCTCTTCCTCTCCACCGACTCGTCGCGCAGCGACGACTCCTGCAACAGCACCACGCAGCCGGTGACGGAGAAGTCCTCCTGGGAGGGCATGAAGATCTTCGACATCAGCGACATCAGGAACCCGCAGTACGTGGCGTCCGTCGAGACCGCCTGCGGCTCGCACACCCACACGCTGGTGCCGGACCGTGACGACATCTACGTGTACGTCTCCTCGTACTCGCCGAACGCCGCCTACCCCGACTGCCAGCCCCCGCACGACGGCATCTCGGTCATCAAGGTCCCGACCGACGCGCCCGAGACCGCGGCCATCGTCAACTTCCCGGTGCTCTTCCCCGGTGAGGGCGAGCTCGGCGGCGGCAACCCCGGCTCCCCGGTGAACCCGGGCGTCTCCCGCACCACCGGCTGCCACGACATCACCGCCCTTCCGTCCCGGAAGATCGCGGCGGGCGCCTGCATGGGCGACGGCATCCTGCTGGACATCTCCCACCCGGAGAACCCGAAGGTCATTGAGCAGGTCCAGGACAACGTGAACTTCGCGTTCTGGCACTCCGCGACCTTCAACATGGACGCCGACAAGGTCGTCTTCACCGACGAGCTCGGCGGCGGCGGCATGGCCACCTGCAACGCGGAGATCGGCCCCAACCGCGGTGCCAACGGCATCTACGACCTGGTCGGAAAGGGCCGCGACCTGGAGCTGCGCTTCGCCGGCTACTACAAGATCCCGCGCCACCAGGCCGACACCGAGAACTGCGTCGCGCACAACGGCTCGATCGTCCCGGTCAAGGGCAAGGACATCATGGTCCAGTCCTGGTACCAGGGCGGCGTCTCGGTCTGGGACTTCACCGACTCGGCGCACCCGAAGGAGATCGCCTTCTTCGAGCGCGGCCCGCTGCCCAACGGCGGGGGCGGTGGCACCTGGTCGACGTACTGGTACAACGGCTACCTGTACTCGAACGACATGGCCAAGGGCTTCGACGTTCTCAAGCTCAACGACAGGCGCACCAACCAGGCCAACGGCGTGCACCTGAAGGGCCTCAACGCCCAGACCCAGCCGGAGTACTACAAGCGGTGACCTGGGACCGGACGGCCGATCAGGCCGTCCGGACCCGTTCCGGCACCCGGTCCCGCCGTGCGGCCCTTCCGCACGGCGGGACCGTCGCTTCCGGGATCCCCCGGGCGACGCGCTTCCCCTACGGGACCCCTGAGCCCGAGGCGGCGGCCCCGCCCCACGGCGGCCGCGGGCCGGCCGGGGGAAACCTCCGGCGAGGCCCCGTTGACCGCGCGGCGGCCCGGCGACATCCTGGTAGGCCCGTCCGGGGCGACGCGGGGGAGCGCCTCGGGCGGGACCGGCCCCGGCCGCGCTCCTTCACGCCTCGCCGTACCGGCCCTACGCGGAGGCCGAGACGGCATCGAGGACGCCGCGCAGCGCGTCGGGCCGCCGCTCGACGGGGAGATGGTCGACGAAGCGCACCGCGCAGCCCAGTGCCGCGGCGCCGCCGTCGGCCCGGCGGTCGTCGCCCACCATCAGCGTCCGCTCGGCCTCCGTGTCCAGGGCGTCGAGGGCGATGCGGAAGAGTTCCGGCTCCGGCTTCTGCACCCCGTGCTCGAACGACAGGGTGTAGGCGTCGACATAGGGGTCGAGCCCATGTGCGCGGAACACAGGGCGCAGATCCCAGCCGATGTTGCTGACCACGCCCACACGCAGTCCCCGGGCGCGCAGTTCCCGCAGGACCTCCAGGGCGTCCGGGTAGGGCTGCCAGGCGTCGGGCGTCATGTGCCGGTCGTACAACGCGTCGTGCAGCGCGGGGTCCGGCAGCGCCACCCGGCGGGACAGGCCGGTGTAGACGCCGCGGTGCAGCTCCGGCGTACGGTCGCGGATCCGCCAGGCGTCCGCCAGCTCGGCGGGCAATTGCAGGGGTGCCCGGCCGCCGGGCAGTGCCCCGGCCTCCTCGAGCGCGCGGGCGGCACGGACGATCTCGTCCTCCGCCATGGGCGTCCCGGCCTCGCGCAGCACGGCGCGCAGCCAGGTCTCCGCGGGCTCGATGCGTAGCAGCGTCCCCGAGAAGTCGAACAGCACGGTGGTCCAGGCGGTCATGGGCGTGAGGGTAGTCCCGTACGGGGCCGGGCGGTGGGGCGCGGACCGGAATCCCGCAGCAGGGGCAGCCGTTCACGCACCACGAGTGCCGCGGCGACCACCAGCGCGCCCAGCAGCCAGCCGCCCACCACGTCCGACAGCCAGTGCACGCCCAGCCAGACCCGGGTGAACCCCACACCGACGACCGAGACCGCCGCCACGGTCACCGCCGCACGCCGGACGCCACGGCCGACTCCCTGGTGGTACAGCACCCACAGCAGCAGCCCGCAGCAGACCGTCGCCGTCATCGCGTGACCGGAGGGGAAGGCGGAGTAGTGGGCGTGGTCCACCGGGTCGGGCCACACCGGACGCGGCCGGGCGACGACCGCCTTGAGCACCTGCTGCGCGAGGGCGGCCACCACGACGACGCCCAGCAGCCACAGCGCCGACCACCACTGCCCCCGCCGCCAGGCCAGCCACACGGCGACCGCGAGGGTCAGCGCGCGCAGCGTGAGCGGGTCCCAGAACCAGTCGGTGAGCACCCGGAACACCGCCGTGGGCCCGTCCTCCGCCACCGCCCAGCGGTGCGTGGTGCGGGCCACCTCGGCGTCCAGGGTCACCAGCGGGTGCCAGGAGGCGTCCACCAGGGCGAGCAGCACCAGGGAGCACACCGCCAGCACGACGGCGGCCCGCAGAGCCGCGTCGTGGAGCCGCGACGGCGGTGCGGCAGGAGGTGCGGTGGGGGGCGGGGCATGCGGGGAGAAGCGCATGGGGCCGATACTGACCCGGCCCGCCACCCTGAAACCACCCTTTCGCGCCGTCCCGTCCCCGGTGACCCGCGAAGGGCGACGGGCGGTTGGGCCGTCCGGCGGTCAGCCGAGGTGCAGCACACCCAGCCCCGGGGCGAAGGCGATCAGCAGCGGGACCACCGGGACCAGCGCGCCCGCCGCGGTCAGGCCGAGGCGGCGCACCGGGGTCAGCCGGCGCGGCGGGGTGATCAGACGGTGGACGCGGCGGGGGACGTCGTCCTGTCCGGCGGAGGGCGTGGGGCCGAAGACGCCGCGGTCCTCGTTGAGACCCACCAGGGCCAGCGCAACGGCGAGACGTCCGTGGCGGCGGGAGGCGGAGTCGTCGGCGGCCAGCTCCACCAGCCGGTGGATCTCGTCCCGGAACGCGGAGAACACCGGTACCCGGGGAAAGCCCCCGGCGAGGGCCGAGGAGCAGTGCAGCAGCCAGTCGTGACGTGCCCGCGCGTGCCCCTGCTCGTGGGCGAGCACCGCGTCCAGCTCCCGCTCGCCCAGGCGGCGCAGGGCGGCCGTCGTGACCACCAGGCGAGGCGTCGGGCCGGGCAGCCACCAGGCGTCCGGCCGGTCGCCCTCCAGCACCACCAGCCCGTCGGCCGCCGCGGCCTCGCCGGGCAGTGTGGGAGCCCGCTCCAGCAGCGCCGCCCGCTCCCGGCGGAGGCGGGAGCGGGCCCGCACCACCTCGCGGGCCAGCATGGCCGCCGTCCACACGCCCCCGGCGGCCAGCGCCACCGCGGTCGCCGCGGCCCACGGGCCGCCGACCCCGCCGGGAACGTACACGTCGACGACGTCGCTGGGAGCCGGTGCGAAGACCCGGCCGCGGACCGCCTGCCAGGCCACCGCGGCGCTGAGCGTCATCGACAGCGCGAAGCACAGCAGCACGGCCGCCACCACGCACTGCCAGACCCAGAGGGCGACCACGGGCTCCCGGTCCACATCGGCCCGCGCCAGGAGACGGGGAGCGACGACGGCGGTCAGCGCGCCGAGCAGCAACAGTGCCGCGGGGACCATCATGGAGGCAGCGTAGGATCCCGGCCCGCGCCGTGGAACCGACCCGCGCCCCGAGTGACGCATGCCACGGCGGCCCGCACCCCGCGGACGGCTCCCGAGGCGCGGGGGACTGTCACATCGTCAGGAGCATCGCCAGCATGGCGATCCCCATCCCCAGCCGGCACGCCCGGGCCAGTTCGGGCCGGTCACCCCAGCGCACCGCGCCGCCCGCCGGTGCCGAGGACCGCGGCGGCACCGCGGAACCCGACGGCGCGACGCCCCCCGACGGGACGGCGGGCCCCGTCCGCGTCACGGACCCGGGCGGGCCCGCGGGCAGCAGCCGGGCGCCGGCGACCAGGACGTACCCGGCGAAGTAGACCAGCAGAACACCCGTCAGCGCGGGCAGCCCGGCGGCGCCGTGACCCGCGTGGCCGGCCGGCGCCGCGGTCATCGCCAGCGCCATGTGGACCATCGCCAGCGAACCCACCGCGTGGTGCAGGTGGTGCGCGCTGCTCCTGGCGGCCCACAGCGAGTGGAGCGCCGCCGCGGCGAAGACGGCCGCGTACACCGGCCACACCCAGCGCGGCGGATCCACGACGGCGGCCGGGACCGCCATCGCCGCCATGCCGAAGCCCATCACCGCCTCCCCGGCGGCCGCCCTGCGCTGCTCCTCCACGCCGCTGCCCGTCCGCAGGACGCAGTACGCGCCCGCCGCCGCGCACAGCGCCACCAGCAGCCATCCGGTCGTGACCGGTCCGTGCACTCCCGCCCCCTTGGTCGAGGTGCCGCCTCCCCGGCGGTCGGTCAGGGGATGCCCGCCCCGGACGGCGCGCATACGGGCGCAGGGGGGCGTACGGGGAGCATCGGACCGGAGGGTGACGGATGCCGCAGATCTTTTACTGGTGAAACACCTGCTAACGTCGGAAGGGAACACCGTTCCGTTCCGCCGTCGCACGAGGAGGCCCCTTTGGGACGCCCGCCGCTGCTCCGGGTCCTGCGACCCGGCCGCCCGGCCGAGATCTGGTACAAGCACGCGGTCAGCGTGGTGGTGGCCACCGCGCCGCCCAACCTGCTGCTCGTGGCCCTGGGCCGGCTCGACCTCGCGATGTACACGATGGCCGGCTCCCTGTGCGCCCTCTACGCCCACAACCGCCCCTACGCCGCCCGGGCCCGGGCGCTGGCGTGGGTGGTCGCCGGCATGGTGGCCGGCCTCGCGGTGGCGCTGACCGCGGCCTCCCTCACCTCCTCGGGCGTGCTGCTGGTCGCGGTGGGAGCCGTGCTGGCCGCGCTGCACAAGGTGCTCTGCGACGCGACCCGCATCGGGCCGCCCGGCAACGTGATCCTCACCTTCGTCTCCTCGGCGGCGCTGTTCGCCCCGCAGACCCTGGGCGAGGTCCCCGGCCACGTCGTACTCGCCCTCGCCGCCGGCGCGTTCTCCTGGCTGGTGGGCATGGCACCGGGGGCCCTCCGTCCCCACGGGCCGGAACGCCGGGCCGTCGTCCAGGCGCTGGGCGCGGTCGCCCGGTACGCGCAGGCCGCCGGGCCCGGGAAGGCGGGCGGGCCGGGTGAGGCCGCCGGGACCCCGCAGGCCGTCGGGACCCCGGAGGCCGCCGGGTCCGCCGCGTCCGGGCCGTCCGCCGGTCCGCACGCCGAGGCGGCCCGCGCGGACGCCGCCGGGGCGGTGCAGCAGGCCTGGCAGACCCTGCTGACGACCGGCCGGCGCTCCGCCTCCCGCCGCCCCCTCGGCGCCCTGCTCGTCCGCGCCGAGACCGTCCTCGCGGCGCCCTCCGCCGGCGACGCGGCCGCGCTGCGGGAGTGGGCGCGGCGGCTGCACGGCCTGGGCCGCGTCACGGACACCTTCGGGCCCACCCTGGACGCGGAGGGCGAGGAAGAACTGCTGGGCGTCGAGGTCGAGCGGGCCTTCGCCTCGCCGCCGCTGCTGCGGCGCCTGGCACCGCTGCGCGCCGTGGCCCTCCGCACGCTGCTGGGCTGCGCCCTGGCCGGCTGGGCCTCGCTGGCGCTGGGCATCGGGCGCCCCTACTGGGCCCTGGTCACCGCCGCGGCGCTGTTCCAGACCACCCTCTCGCTGACCTGGAACCGCGGCGTCCAGCGCGTCGTCGGCAACCTGGCGGGCGTGGTGCTCTTCGTGCTCCTCGCGCCCGTCGCCCACCTCAGCCAGTGGACGCTCGTCCTGACCGGCCTCGCGCTCGCCTTCGGGGCCGAGGCGCTCATCTCCCGCAACTACTGGCTCGGCAGCCTCTGCGTCACCCCGATGGCCCTGCTCATCACCGAGTACGCCCACTGGCAGGACACCCCCGCCCTGGTGGTCGACCGGGCGGTGGACACGCTGGTCGGGGCGCTGGTCGGCCTGCTGGCCGCCGCGGTGGTCACCGACCGCCGGGCCGTGGACCGGGTGGCCGCCGCGCTGCGGCAGGCCCGGGCGGCGCGACTCAGGGCCGAGGCGCTGCTCGCCGGTCCCCCGACCGGTCCCGGCGCCCTGGCCGTGGCCCGACGGGAACTGGCCGCGGCCCTGGTCGGTCTGCGGGGCGCCACCCAGGCGGCGTCCGGTGAATGGTGGGCGCGGGCGCTGCCCACGCGGGACGTGACGTCGGAGGAGCGGGCAGGACACCGTACGCTCGCGGCGACGGTACGCCACCCGGGCCCCGGCACCGCCGCGACGGCGGGGCCGCGGTACCGCCCGGGCACGACCACGGAGGACGCCACGTCATGACGGACAACGGGGACCGCGCCGGCGCGGGAGCTGCGGGCGCTGCGGACACGGTCGCCGCGGTGGTCCGGCAGTGGCGCGAGGTCCTCCCCGAACTGGACACCGACCCGATGCAGCTGATCGGGCGGATCAACCGCAGCGCGGCGCTGCTGCGGCAGGCCGAGGAGGCGCCGCTGCGGCGGGCGGGGCTCACCCGGGCGGAGTTCGAGCTGCTGGGGGCCCTGCGCCGCACCGGACGGGAACTCACGCCGGGCGACCTGGCCCGGGAGACGTTCTCCTCGGGGGCGGCGGTGACCAAGCGGCTCAAGCAGCTCGCCGAGCGGGACCTGGTGGACCGGCGAGCCGACGCCAGGGACCGGCGGGTGGTGCTGGTGCGCCTCACCGAGGCGGGCCGGGAGACGGTCGACGCGGTCCTGCCGCAGCAGCTGTCGTTCGAAGCGGACGTCCTGTCCGGGCTGGCCGACGACGAACGCGACCGGCTCGCCGCGCTGCTCGGCAAGCTGCTCGGCCAGCTGGAGGGACGGATCCCGCCCATGCTGTGAGCCGGCCGGCGGGGCGTCTCAGATGCCCGGCCGGTACCGCAGCGGATGATCCGCGGGGATCTCCACGAGTACGATCGGCAGGCCGTCCGGGTCGGCGATCCACATCTCGATCAGCCCCCAGGGCTCGCGCACCGGCTCCCGGACGATCTCCACGCCGCGCTCCGCCAGCTCCTCGCGCGCCGCCGCCACGTCGGCGACCTGCAGCCACAGGCGGACCGGGCCGCCCAGGGCGACGGGCTCGGCGGGATCCCGCCGCCCCGACAGCTCCAGGAACCCGCCGCCGAGGAAGTACACCGTCCCCCGTTCCTCGCCGGCGCCGAACTCCCGGTGGACCGCGAGGCCGAGCCGCTCGCCGTAGAACGCCCGGGAGGCCGCCGGATCGAGGGGGCGGACCAACGTCCTGCCGCTCAGTACATGCACCATGGGCGGCAGCCTAGACACGGAGAGAAGATGCACCCCACCGACCACGCCGCCCTTCCGCTGGTCTTCCGCGAGGCCACCGCACGGGACGTCGACGCCCTGATCGACCTGGTCCAGTCCGCCTACCGGGGAGACTCCAGCCGGGCCGGCTGGACCACCGAGGCGGACATCCTCGACGGGCAGCGCACCGACGCGGCGGCCGTGCGGGAGATCGTCGAGCACCCCTCCCAGCGCCTGCTGGTCGCCGAACGCGACGGCCTCCTGGTGGCCTGCTGCCAGCTGGAGCACCGGGGGGACCACGCCTACTTCGGCATGTTCGCCGTACGGCCCGGCCTCCAGGGCGGGGGAGTGGGCCGGGCCGTGCTGACCGAGGCCGAGCGTCACGTCCGCGAGAGCTGGGGCGCCACCGAGATGCACATGACGGTGATCACCGTGCGCGAGGAACTGATCTCCTGGTACGAGCGCCGGGGATACCGGCGCACGGGGAGGACCAGCCCGTTCCCGTACGGCGACGAGCGGTTCGGGCTTCCGCGCCGCGACGACCTGGAGTTCGAGCTCCTGGTGAAGGAGCTCGCCGCTTCCGGCGTCAGCCCCGCTTGATCTCCGGACGGTCGGTGACCACCCCGTCGAGCCCGAAGGCGTGCGCGAGACGCAGCTGCTCCGGGGTGTTCACCGTCCAGGCCAGGACGCGCAGGTCGGCCTGCCGGGCCCGCTGCATCGTCTCCAGGGTGAGGCGGCGGATGTTGAGGGACATCGTGCGGGCCCCGGCGCGGACCGCGCGGTCGACGACCTCCGCGTCGTAGCGGCTCGCCACCAGGGCCGTCCGTACGCCCGGCACCAGGCGGGCGATCTCCTCGACCGCCTCCGCGTGGAACGAGATCACCTCCACCCGCTCCACCAGGTCGCGCCGCAGCAGTACCTCGGCCAGCCGCTGCGCGGCCGCCGCGTCCTTGATCTCGGCCTGCAGCGGCGCCGTGACGGCGTCCAGCACCTCCTCGAACACCGGGACGCGCTCGCCCGAACCGGCGTCCAGGGCCCGTAGCTCCTCCAGGGTCTGCTCGGCGATCGCGCCCGTGCCGTCGGTGGTGCGGTCCACCGTCGCGTCGTGCATCACCACCAGCGCGCCGTCCTTGCTCAGGTGCAGGTCCAGCTCGATCACGTCGAGACCGGCCTTCTCGGCCGCGACGAACGAGCGCAGCGTGTTCTCCGGCTCGACGCCCATGACTCCGCGGTGGCCGATGACAAGGAAAGACAAGATCTTCTCGCTCCCGTGCGGGTGTGGCTCTTCTTGTTCTGCGTGCTTGGTCGTTCTCCGACGTCGTTCTCCGCCCCGAAGCCTAGGGGCCCCTGCGGCGCGGTGTGATCCGACCCGGCCCGTAGTCACCCGGACGGCCGCTTGACAGGAAAATCGCCGCTCAAACGGGGCTGCCGCAAGAAGTCTTCCCAAGATCTCCCCTTGCCGAAAAAGAAGATGGTGCATACGGTGAGTCCATCCGAGGTACTCCCGTGGAGGGCGAGACATGACGGAGGTTCTTGTGCAGGTGGGCACTCAGGGGCAGCAGCAGGGTCCCGGGACGCGGGTGGTCGACCACCCGGCGTGGCCCGCGCTCAAGGGCGCGGTGGAGCGCATCCGCCCCTGGCAGAGCAAGGACGGCTCCATCGACCTCGCCGTCGACGGCGCCCCGTCCCGTGACGAGGCCGAGCGGGCCGTGGCCGAGGTGACCGACGCGGTCACCGCGCTGGCGCCGCTCCTCCCGCACGACGCCGCCTACCACGAGGCGCTGGTCAAGGACCTGCGCCGGTGGGCCGAGGGCGGCTTCGGCGTCCCCGACTTCCTCGACTCGCTGATGGCCTTCCAGCCCGCCCAGCGCCGCGAGGACGGCCTGCAGCACCTGGTCGTCTTCCCGATGTACACGCAGAACGGCAACCCGGACCGCAACATCGAGGCCGTCGTGCTGCGCATGGTGTGGCCCGACTGGCTGGCCGAGCTGGAGCGGACGCGCTACGACAACCCGCTCTTCTGCGCCATCACCTTCGAGGACTTCACCTCCGGCTACGACACCAACTCGGCCGTCCTCTTCCCGGAGACCGTCGCCGTCCGCGAGGCCCCCGAGCGCTTCACCTGGGGCGGCATCTTCTGCGACCGCGAGGCCGCGCGCTTCCGCCGGGTCACCGAGGCCGCCGTGGACATCCTCGGCCTGCGTCTGCCCGACGACGTCGCCGCGATGCTCGACGACCAGCAGCGCTGCCAGGACGCCTTCGTGCTCTGGGACCTGGTCCACGACCGCACGCACAGCCACGGCGACCTGCCGTTCGATCCCTTCATGATCAAGCAGCGCCAGCCGTTCTGGATGTACGGCCTGGAGGAGCTGCGCTGCGACCTCACCGCCTTCAAGGAGGCCGTGAAGCTCGAGGCCGAGGGCGTTCCGCAGGCCCGCGACGTGCAGATGGCGGTCCTCTTCGACCGCATGTTCCGCTTCCCGGTCACCGGCGAGCGCCACCGCAACTACGACGGCCTCGGCGGACAGCTGCTCTTCGCCTACCTGCACAAGCACGACGTCGTCCGCTGGACCGACAACAAGCTGCACATCGACTGGCAGCGCGCCCCCGAGGTCACCAACCAGCTCTGCGCGGAGATCGAGACCCTCTACCGCGACGGCATCGACCGGCCCAAGCTGGTCCACTGGTTCGCCGGCTACGAGCTGGTCTCCACCTACCTCGCGCCGCACCCCGGCTCCCGCTGGGCCAAGGGCCCCGACGCCCTCGACCTGACGCAGCCGCCGCGCAAGCTCGTCGACGACGTGCTGCCGGACGAGTTTCCGCTGAGCATGTTCTACGAGGCCCTCGCCAAGAAGCTCAAGCAGGTGATCGCCTCCACCAAGGGCATCACCGCCGAGACGGGCGGCGAACTGCCCGCCGCCGCGTAGGGCGGATCCGGGCCCGGCCCGCGAAGCGGCCGGACGAGTCAGCGACACGCCTGGGAGGCGAGAGCGATGGGGAACGGAAACGGAGCGCTCGAGGGGGCGGTCGTCGCGGTGGCCGGCGCGGGCGGCGCGGCCGGCAGGGCCACGCTGCTGCGCCTGGCCGAGGCCGGCGCGGTGGTCGTCGCCTCGGACAACGACCCGGTGCGCCTTGCGGAGGCCGTCGACGCGGCCCGGTACGCGCACGGCGGTGCCACGGTCACCGGCGAGCCGGTCGACCTGCTGGACCTCGGCGCGGCGCGTGCCTGGGCGGCCGAGACCGAGAAGGAGTACGGCCGCGTCGACGGCCTGGTGCACCTGGTCGGCGGCTGGCGCGGCAGCGCCTCCTTCCCGCAGACCGACCTGGCCGACTGGGAGCTGCTGGAGAGACTGCTGGTCCGCACGGTCCAGCACACCTCCCTGGCGTTCCACGACGCCCTGGTGCGCAGCGACCGCGGCCGCTTCGTGCTGATCAGCGCGGCCGGCGCGGCGAAGCCCACCGCGGGCAACGCCGCCTACGGCGCCGCCAAGGCCGCAGCCGAGGCCTGGACGCTGGCCCTCGCCGACGCCTTCCGCAAGGAGGGGGGCGAGGAGGGCCCGGCCGCCGCGGCTGCCATCCTGGTGGTGAAGGCACTGGTGCACGACGCCATGCGCGCCGAGCGCCCCCACGCGAAGTTCGCGGGCTTCACCGACGTCAAGGACCTGGCCGCGGCCGTCGCCGGCGTCTGGGACAAGCCCGCCAGTGAAGTGAACGGAAACCGTCTGTGGCTGACCGAGAAGCCGTGAACCCTCCGAAGACCGACGCGCGCCGGCGTCACGACCCGTCGGTCCGCGGCTTCGCCAGCGACAACTACGCGGGGGTCCACCCCGAGGTGCTCGCCGCCCTGGCCCTGGCCAACGGCGGGCACCAGGTCGCCTACGGCGAGGACGTGTACACGGAGCACCTCCAGCAGGTCGTGCGCGGCCACTTCGGCGCCACCGCCGAGGCCTACCCGGTCTTCAACGGCACCGGCGCCAACGTGGTGGCGCTGCAGTCCGTCACCGACCGCTGGGGTGCGGTGATCTGCGCGGAGAGCGCGCACATCAACACCGACGAGGGCGGCGCGCCGGAGCAGGTCGCCGGCATCAAGCTGCTCACCGTGCCGACCCCCGACGGCAAGCTCACCCCCGAACTGATCGACCGCCAGGCGTTCGGCTTCGAGGACGAGCACCGCGCGATGCCGCAGGTCGTCTCGATCACCCAGTCCACCGAGCTGGGCACCGTCTACACGCCCGAGGAGATACGGGCCGTCTGCGAGCACGCCCACGCGCACGGGATGACCGTCCACCTCGACGGCTCCCGGCTCGGCAACGCGGCCGCCTCCCTGGACGTGCCCATGCGGGCCTTCACCAACGCGGCCGGCGTCGACCTGCTCTCGCTGGGCGGCACCAAGAACGGCGCCATGTTCGGCGAGGCCGTCGTGGTGATCGACAAGGAGCGGGTGCGGCGGATGAAGCACCTGCGCAAGACCTCCATGCAGCTGGCCTCCAAGATGCGGTTCGTCTCCGTGCAGTTCGAGGCACTGCTGACCAAGGACCTGTGGCTGCGCAACGCCCGCCACGCCAACGAGATGGCCCGGCGGCTGGCCGAGGGCGTCCGGGCGGTGGACGGCGTGGAGATCCTGTACCCGGTGCAGTCCAACGCGGTCTTCGCCCGCCTGCCGCACGCGGTGACGGAGCGGCTGCAGAAGCGCTTCCGGTTCTACTTCTGGGACGAGGCGGCCGGCGACGTGCGCTGGATGTGCGCCTACGACACCCGCGAGGACGACGTGGACGCCTTCGTCGCCGCCCTCAAGGAGGAGATGGCCTCCCGCTGAGTCCACCCCGGTCATGCATAAATATGCGACTGTCCGCAAAACGATTGACCGCGGGCGGTCGCATTCCTATGATCTTGGCCATGGAGACGATCCAGCAGACGCCTGACCTGTCCGCGTATCTCGCCGCCTCCGAGGCGATCGACCACGAGCACCCGGCCGTCCGGGAGGTCGCCGCGCGGCTCGCCGCGACGGCCGAGGACTCGTATGACTATGCGCGCGCCGCCTTCGAGTACGTGCGCGACACGATCCCCCACTCGCACGACGCGGACGACCCGCGGGTCACCTGGCGCGCCTCCGACGTGATCCGGCTGCGCACCGGCATCTGCTACGCGAAGGCCCACGCGCTGGCCGCGCTGCTGCGGGCCGAGGACATCCCCACGGCGTTCTGCTACCAGCGGCTGGGCGACGACCGGGGCGGGTTCGGCGTGCACGGCCTGGTCGCCGTCCGTTTCAACGGCGCCTGGCACCGCCAGGACCCCCGGGGCAACAAGCCGGGGGTCGACGCGCGGTTCTCCCTGACGCGGGAGCGGCTGGCCTTCCCGGTGGACGTCTCGTCGGGGGAGCGGGACTACCCCGAACTGCACGCCGCACCGCATCCGGCGGTGCTCGCGGCGCTGCGCGGTGCGCGCGACCGGACCGAGCTGTGGCGGACGCTGCCCGCGGAGCTGTGACACGCGGGCGGCGTGGGCCGGCCGGGGCCCTTGACGGGCCCCGGGCGACTCAGTGCTTCTCGCGGCGGGCGACGTCCTCCGGCGTGGGGGCGGTGCCGCCCAGGTGCGCCGGGAGCCACCACGAGTCCTCCGGACCGGAGGGCTGGTCCGGGTAGTCGCGCCGGGCGTCG
This sequence comes from Streptomyces sp. NPDC056600, assembly GCF_042792855.1. Classification (NCBI taxonomy): domain Bacteria; kingdom Bacillati; phylum Actinomycetota; class Actinomycetes; order Kitasatosporales; family Streptomycetaceae; genus Streptomyces; species Streptomyces sp. NPDC056600. Next base: position 76,618 of record NZ_JBHTVQ010000020.1, on the reverse strand, counting down.
TCCAGGAGGTCCTGGACGCGCTCCCGCAGGCGGGTGGTGAGCTCCTCCGGCGTGCCCTCGGCGGTGTCGATCGGCTTGCCGACCCGGAGCGTGACCGGCGTGTGGCTGCGGCTGAAGTCGCGCTTGCGGCCCTTGGTCCACAGGCGCTGGGTGCCCCAGAGCGCCATGGGGATCAGCGGGACGCCGGACTCCTGCGCCAGCCGGGCCGCGCCCTTCTTGAAGTCCTTCAGGCAGAACGACTGGGAGATGGTCGCCTCGGGGAAGATGCCGACCACCTCGCCCGACCGCAGCGAGTCCAGGGCGTGCGCGTAGGCGGCCTCGCCCTTGCGGCGGTCCACCGGGATGTGGCGCATGCCGCGCATCAGCGGACCGGAGACCTTGTGGCGGAAGACCGAGTCCTTGGCCATGAAGCGGACCAGGCGCTTGCTGGGGAGGGCGGCGTACCCGTCGAAGATGAAGTCGAGGTAGCTGATGTGGTTGCTGGCCAGCACCGCACCGCCCGCCCGGGGAATGTTCTCCGCCCCCCGCATGTCGATCTTCAGGTCCCAGGCCTTGAACAACGACAAGGCGAGACCGATGACGGGACGGTAGACAAGCTCTGCCATGGGCGGGATGAGCCCCTTCTCTCCGAGTGGCTGCCGGGGAAGGGGTTACCGCTCCCGGCCGATCCAACCTACGCGGCCGTAACTTACGGGCGCGTAGAGATGTTGCCCCAAGAACGGGCAAAGGACCAGATGAAGTGCCTGGTGGGGACGAGATCCTCGTCACGTCGCCCGAAAGGGTCCCTGACCGGGGAATCCGCACCCCCCGACCATCGCTGACGATCACGTACAGGTCATCATGGGGAACGCCGCGGCGGCGGCGGAGCGGAGGAGTGTGGGTGAGCGGCCACGAAGGCGGGCCACGTGTCGACGTGGCGGTGCTCGGCGACCGGGCCGGCCGGCGGGCCACCCTGCTGCAGTTCTCCACCGTCTTCTGCGCGCCCTGCCGCGCGACACGGCGGGTCCTCGCCGAGGTGGCCGCGATGGTCCCAGGGGTGACCCATGTGGAGATCGACGCGGAGGCCCACCTCGCGCTGGTGCGCGCGCTGGAGATCGAGGCCACCCCGACCACCCTGGTGCTCGACGCGGACCGTCGCGTGGTGCGCCGCGCCGCCGGGGTGCCCCGCAAGGCCGATGTGATCGCCGCCCTCGGGGAGGCGATATGAGGAAGGACACCCGTATGGCGGCCGAACCCGTGACGGCCCTCTCCGAGGAGACCGCGGCGGCCGTCCCGCCGCAGCCCGGCGCAAGGACCCCGGGGCCGCGGCGAGCGGCCCCGGGCAGCCGGGCCGAGGCGGGGCCGGGCGGCCGGGCCGAGGCGGGGCGAGCGGCCCCGGCCGCGGCGGGAGCGCCTCCGGTCGGCCGCCCGGGCGGTAGGGCCACGGCGGGTCGGCTCCGGTCGGACCCCGAGCGGAACGGATCCGCGGCGGTCGACGGCGGCGACACGCCGTCCGACCTGCTGCGCTCGGTCTTCCGGCGGCACGCCGCCGGTGTGGCGGTGATCACCGCCGGTCACCAGGGGCGCCCGTTCGGCTTCACCGCCACCTCGCTCACCTCCGTCTCCGCGGAACCCGCCCTGGTGTCGTTCGGCATCAGCGAACGGTCCTCCTGCTGGCCCGCCGTCGCCCGGGCGGAGTACGTCGGCGTTCATCTCCTCGGCGAGCACCAGAGCGAGCTCGCCGCCACCTTCGCCCGCAGCGGAGCGGACCGCTTCGCCCCGCCCACCGCCTGGCGCGAGGGCCCCGAAGGCGTTCCGGTGCTGGACGGCGTGGTCGCCTGGCTCGTCTGCCGCCCGGTGGCGCGCATACCCGCCGGGGACCACCGGGTCGTGGTCGCCGAGGTCACCGCCGGAGACCCGGCCGGGGAGGGCCGTCCGCTCCTCTACCACCAGGGACGCTTCGGCGGTCTGCGGCCCTGACATACCGGCCGTTACGCAGCGTTACCCACGTCACACCGCAAAGCGCTTGCTTAGCCGGGCGTCACCGGGTGTACTACTGGCGGGTAATTTATTCGTCGCGGGGCAGACACTCCCCGGACGGAAGAGGCGGCTTCGGGCGCATATGCTGCCTGACAGGAAGCAGCCCGACATGACGATGCAGTAGGAGAGCCGGCGTGAGCCTGAGGATCGTTGTCACCGTGAAGTACGTGCCTGACGCCACCGGCGACCGGCACTTCGCCGACGACCTGACCGTCGACCGCGACGACGTCGACGGTCTGCTGTCGGAGCTCGACGAGTACGCCGTCGAGCAGGCGCTGCAGATCTCCGAGAACGCCGACGACGCCGAGGTCACCGTCCTCACGGTCGGCCCCGAGGACGCCAAGGACGCCCTGCGCAAGGCGCTGTCCATGGGCGCCGACAAGGCCATCCACGTCGAGGACGACGACCTGCACGGCACCGACGCCATCGGCACCTCCCTGGTGCTCGCCAAGGCGATCGAGAAGGCCGGCTACGACGTCGTCATCTCCGGCATGGCCTCCACCGACGGCACCATGGGCATCGTGCCCGCGCTGGTCGCCGAGCGCCTGGGCGTCCCGCAGGTCACCCTGCTCTCCGAGATCGCCGTCGAGGACGGCAAGGTCACCGGCCGCCGTGACGGCGACGCCGCCTCCGAGCAGCTCGAGGCCTCCCTGCCGGCCGTCGTCTCCGTGACCGACCAGTCGGGCGAGGCGCGCTACCCGTCCTTCAAGGGCATCATGGCCGCGAAGAAGAAGCCGGTCGAGTCCTGGGACCTCTCCGACCTCGACATCGAGGCCGAGGAGGTCGGCCTGGAGGGCGCGTTCACCAAGGTCGAGTCCGCCACCGAGCGCCCGGCCCGCACCGCCGGCACGATCGTCAAGGACGAGGGCGAGGGCGGCAAGCAGCTCGCCGCCTTCCTCGCGGAGCGAAAGTTCGTCTAACAGAGCCTCGCGGGCCAGAAGTTCATCTAGGCCCACCGCAGCTGACCGCCCCTCAGACCTCGCATTCGCAGGAGACCGAATCCCATGGCTGAAGTTCTCGTCTACGTCGACCACGTCGACGGCGCCGTCCGCAAGCCCACCCTCGAGGTGCTGACCCTGGCCCGCCGTATCGGCGAGCCGGTCGCCGTCGCCCTGGGCGCCGGCGCGGCCGCCACCCCCGCCACGCTCGCCGAGCACGGCGCGGTGAAGGTCCTCACCAACGAGTCCGCCGAGCTCGCCGACTACCTGGTCGTCCCGAAGGTCGACGCCCTCCAGGCCGCCTACGACGCGGTGTCCCCGGCCGCGGTGCTGCTGCCGACCTCCGCCGACACCAAGGAGATCGCGGCGCGTCTGGCGCTGCGCATCGGTTCCGGCATCATCACCGACGCCATCGACATCGAGGCCGGCGCCGACGGCCCGGTCGCCACGCAGTCGGTGTTCGCCGCCTCCTTCACCACCAAGTCGGTCGTGTCCAAGGGCACCCCGGTCATCACCGTCAAGCCGAACTCGGCCCCCGTCGAGGCCGCGCCGGCCGCCGGCGCGGTCGAGGAGCTCGCGGTGACCTTCTCCGCCCTGGCCACCGGCACCAAGATCGTCTCCCGCACGCCGCGTCAGTCGACCGGCCGCCCGGAGCTGACCGAGGCCGCCATCGTGGTCTCCGGCGGCCGCGGCGTGAACGGCGCGGAGAACTTCGCGATCATCGAGGCGCTCGCCGACTCCCTCGGCGCCGCGGTGGGCGCGTCCCGTGCCGCCGTCGACGCCGGCTGGTACCCGCACACCAACCAGGTCGGCCAGACCGGCAAGTCGGTCTCCCCGCAGCTGTACATCGCCAACGGCATCTCCGGCGCCATCCAGCACCGCGCCGGCATGCAGACCTCGAAGACCATCGTCGCCGTCAACAAGGACGCCGAGGCCCCGATCTTCGAGCTCGCCGACTACGGCGTCGTGGGCGACCTCTTCCAGGTCGTCCCGCAGCTCACCGAGGAGATCAAGACCCGCAAGGGCTGATCCCCGCACGCCGCGCCCGAGGGCCCGCCGCCGGTTCGCCGGCCGCGGGCCCTCGGCGTACGCGGCGGCGGCCGCCGCAGCCGCCCGTACGCGCCGTCGCAGGTGAGGCACTGTTGACCGGGCCGCGGACCGGCCGTTAGCCTCCCGCCGAGTTCAACGATCTGTTGAAACGCCGAGAGGGGCGCCCCGTATGAGCCAGGCCGTGCCGACCTCCCTGTCCGGCGCGGTCCACGACCGGCTGGACGCGCTGCTCGCCCCCGCCGACGCCGACCTCGCGCGCCGCTACCCCGGCGACCCGGGCGCCCGCCGGCCCGTCCACACCGTGTACGTGCCCGCCGACCGCTTCACCGCCGGCACACCCCGCGACTGGGGCGACCGCGCCCTCGCCGCCCTCGACGAACACGCCCCCGACGCCGCCGCGTTCGCCGCCGTGCTGGAGCTGCCCGCGGAACTCGCCGGACCGGTGTACACCCGCGTCCGCGCCAAGCTGGAGCGCGAACCCGTCGAGGACCTCCGGATCGACTTCGAGGACGGCTACGGGCACCGCCCCGACGCCGAGGAGGACGCGCACGCCGCCCGCGCCGCCCGGCTGTTGGCCGAAGCGTGCCGCACCGGTCAGGCCCCGCCCTTCGCCGGCATCCGCATGAAGTGCTTGGAGGCCCCGGTCCGCCGTCGCGCGGTGCGCACCCTCGACGTCTTCCTGACCACCTTGCGGGAGCACGGCCCGCTCCCCGACGGCCTGCTCCTGACCCTGCCCAAGGTGACCTCCGCCGAGCAGGTGACCGCCATGGTCCGTCTCCTCGAGGAGTGCGAGAAGGCCCTCGGACTCGAGCCGGGGCGGCTCGGCTTCGAGATCCAGGTCGAGACCGCCCAGGCGATCATCGGCCCGGACGGCGCCGCCACCGTCGCCCCGATGGTCCACGCCGCCGAGGGCCGGGCCACCGGCCTGCACTACGGAACCTTCGACTACAGCGCCGCCCTCGGCGTCTCCCCGGCCCACCAGGCGAGCGACCACCCGGCGGCCGACCACGCCAAGGCCGTGATGCAGGTGGCGGCCGCAGGCACCGGAGTACGGGTCAGCGACGGCTCCACCAACGTGCTGCCGGTGGGCGACACCGAGCAGGTCCACGCGGCGTGGCGCCTGCACCACCGGCTCACGCGGCGGGCGCTCGCCCGCGCCTTCCCGCAGGGCTGGGACATGCACCCCGGTCACCTGCCCACCCGGTACGCCGCCGTCTTCGCCTTCCACCTCGAGGGCCTCGACCGGGCCGCGGACCGGCTCGCCCGGTACGCCACCGGCGCCGAGGGGGACGTCCTGGACGAACCCGCCACCGCCCGCGCCCTGGCCGGCTTCCTGCTCGCCGGCCTCGACTGCGGCGCCTTCGACGAGACCGAGGTGACCGGGCGGACCGGGCTGACCCGCGCCCGCATCGAGGCCTACGCCCGGCCGGGAGCGGTCCGGTAGGACCCGGCGGGCCGGTCGCGGGTGGCGGGCAGCGTGGGCGGTGTGGGCCGCGTGGGCGGCGAGGGCGGTGTGGCGTCAGTCGGCCGGGGGCAGTTCCCCCGACCCCCGCACCACCAGCCGGGTGGGCAGCTCCACCACGGATGGCTCGAGCTCGGCCTGGTCCATCCGGGCGAACAACCGCTGCGCCGCCACCCGGCCGAGCCCCGCCGGGTCCTGCGCCACCACGGTGACCGCGGGACGCAGCAGATCGGCCAGCTCGAAGTCGTCGAAGCCCACCAGCGCCACCGGGCGGTGTGGCTGCCGCTCCGCGAGGACCCGGACCACCGTCACGGTCACCCGGTTGTTGCCGGTCAGCAGGGCCGTCACGGGATCCGGGCCGTCCAGCATCTCCTCGGCCGCCCGCCGTACCCGCTGCGGCGTGGTGCTCCCGAGGGACACCCGGTCGGGCCGCACCGGCAGCCCGGCCTCCTCCATCGCCGTGCGGTAGCCGCGCAGCCGCTCGTCGGAGGTGTGGATGCCCGGTACGTCCCCGATGTAGCCGATCCGCCGGTGTCCGTGCGCGATCAGGTGCGCCACCCCGGCCCGCGCGCCGCCGTGGTTGTCGGTCAGCACGGTGTCCGCCTCGATGCCGCGGGCCGGACGGTCCACGAAGACGGTGGCGATCCCGGCCCGCAGCTCCGGCTCCAGATACCGGTGGTCGGCGCCCGCGGGCACCACCAGCAGACCGTCCACCCGCCGGGCGCACAGCGCCAGCGCCAACTCCCGCTCCCGGCTCGCATCGTGGGCGCTGGAGCCGTTGATGAGCAGCGTGTCGTGGGCGCGCGCCACCTCCTCCACCGCACGCGACAGCGGTCCGTAGAAGGGGTCGGCGAGATCCTCGAGTATCAGTCCCACGGTGGCGGTGCGCCCCTTGCGGAGCACCCGGGCGCTGTCGTTGCGGCGGAACCCGAGGGCGTCGATCGCCTCCTGCACCCGCCGCCGGGTCTCGGCGGTCACCCCGGGCTCCGCGTTGACCACCCGGGACACGGTCTTCAGGCCCACGCCCGCGCGGCTCGCCACGTCCTTCATCGTGGGGCGGCTGCCGTAACGGACGGGCGGACGGCCGGCGGTCAGGGTCACGATGCGCAAGTCCTGTCCTGGGAGGGCGGATTCCGGAGGGCGGATGGGGGCCGGGTGTGGCGACGAGCATAGAGTGCGGACATCGTTGTCAGGCAAGGACATCGCAGGAAAGCAGGGGACATGACGCCCATGGACACCGCGCCCTCCCGCGCCGGCCTGGTGGCGGCGCTCGACGTCGGCGGCACGAAGATCGCGGGCGCGCTGGTGGACGCCGACGGGCGCATACTGCTGCGCGCGCGACGCCCCACGCCCGCCGCGGAGGACGGAGCGACCGTGATGGCCGCGGCGGCCGAGGTGCTCGGCGACCTCCGTGACTCGCCGCGGTGGGCCGCCGTGGAGGCCGTCGGAATCGGCAGCGCCGGCCCGGTCGACCGCGCCGCGGGCGCCGTCTCGCCGGTCAACATCCCCGGCTGGCGCGGCTATCCGCTGCGCGAGCGGGTGCGGGAGCTGACCGGAGGGCTGCCGGTGGAGCTGATCGGCGACGGAGCCGCCGTCGCCGCGGCCGAGCACTGGGTGGGCGCCGCAAGGAACAGCTCGCACGCCCTGTGCATGGTGGTGTCCACCGGCGTCGGCGGCGGTCTGGTCCTCGGCGGCCGGGTCCGGCCCGGGCGCACCGGCAACGCCGGGCACATCGGGCACATCAGCGTCGACCTCGACGGCGATCCCTGCCCCTGCGGCGGCCGCGGCTGCGTCGAGGGCCTGGCCCGGGGCCCGGCCATCGCCCGACGGGCACGGGAGAACGGCTGGCGTCCGGGGCCCGGAGGCGAGGGCTCGGCCGCCGAGGTGGCGGCGGCCGCGCGGGACGGTCACCCGGCGGCGGTGGCCGCCTTCGCCTGCGCCGGGCGGGCCCTGGCGGCGGCGATCGCCGCGGTGGCCGCGCTGGTGGAGATAGAGGTCGCGGTCGTCGGCGGGGGAGTGGCCGAGGCGGGCGAGGTCCTGTTCGCCCCGCTGCGCCAGGCGCTCCCGGACTACGCCACGCTCGCGTTCACCCGTGACCTGCGGGTCGTCCCCGCCCTGACCGGGTCGGACGCCGGCCTGATCGGGGCCGCGGCGGCGGCGCTGGGGCGGCTCGACGGGTGACGCGGGGGTCCGACGGCGGGGCTCGGGGAGCAGGGCGTCCGCAGCCGCGGTGCCGGGTGTGGCGTGCCGCGGCGGCCGGGCGTGACCTGCCGGGTACGGCGTGCCGCGGCGCGGGCTCGGTGCGCCTGCGTCGTGTGACGGTGGTCGGTTGTGCGCGATCTGTAGCGAAAGATGGGGGAGTCGGGTGAATCGCTGCGCGTGTCGGGGCCGATTACGACCGAGTCGGGATTCGTCGGGCGTGTCACGGTGACCGACGCCCCGGCTGCGGTGTTGTCACGGCATGAAGAAGCGCAGCATGCTGGCCATCGCCTCCTTCGCCGCAGGGTGCGTCCTCGCGGCGGTCTCGCCCTCCCACGCGGAGGGCGAGGAGGCCGAACGTCCCGTCGAGGACGTGCGCGGCACGGTGGAGGAGCTCACCGGCGACGACAGCATCGCCCGCCACGAGGTCTTCGGCCCGACCGCCCCGACCACCCTCCACGAGGGCGCGGCCTACCTCGACGGGGCGGAGTCCCTGCAGGCGCTGGAGGCCCTGGAGGCGCTGCCGGCCCCCGACGCGGGCGTGTGGCCGGTCCTCTGAGCCGCTGACCTCCGCGGCCCGGAGGACCGGCGTCCGCGGCGGTCCCTCCTCCGGGGTTCACGGGCGGCTTCGCGGCGGTGCGGGCCGCCCGTCCGCACGTCGCGACCGTGATCCCCCGTGCTCCCCCGTTGCCCCCTCAACTGCGGCTGGTTTCCGGTGCAGGGTGGGGCGGGCACGTCACAGTCGTCCGGAGAGGACGAAGTCCGGGGAAGAGGGGGAACAGTGATCGTCTGGATCAACGGCGCGTTCGGTTCGGGCAAGTCCAGCACCGCGAGGGAGCTGCTGGACCTGCTGCCCGACAGCGCGCTCTTCGATCCCGAGGTGGTCGGGGGCGCGCTGACGTTCATGCTGCCGCCCAAGCACCTCGCCGGGGTCGACGACTACCAGGACCTGCCGATCTGGCGGCGGCTGGTCGTGGACACCGCGGCCGCCATGCTCCAGGAGCTCGGCGGCATTCTGGTCGTTCCCATGACCCTGCTGTGCCAGGAGTACCGGGACGAGATCTTCGGAGGCCTCGCCGCACGACGGATCTCCGTGTGCCACGTGGTCCTCACCCCGGCCGAAACGATTCTCCGACAGCGGATCACGGAGGCCCAGGACCCGGCGGGTCCGGAGACCGAGCGGCGCGTCCGGCAGTGGCGCCACGACCACATCGAGCCGTACCGGGCCGCGCTCGGCTCCTGGCTGACCGCCGACGCCCACCCGGTGGACAACGGTGCGCTCACCCCGCAGCAGACCGCCGCGCTGATAGCCCAAGCGGTGGGCAGCGGGGAGGCCGCCGCCTGCGACATCGTGCAGACGCCCGAACCCAGGGCCGAGACGGTGGCCTCCGGGGTGCTGCTCTTCGACGAGCAGGACCGGTTCCTGCTCGTCGACCCCACCTACAAGCCGGGCTGGGAGTTCCCCGGGGGAGTGGTCGAGCGGGGCGAGGCGCCCGCCCAGGCCGGGGTGCGGGAGGTGGCCGAGGAGACCGGACTGCGGCCGGCCGACGAGCTTCGGCTGCTGGTCGTCGACTGGGAGTCGCCGCAGCCCCCCGGCTACGGCGGACTGCGCTTCCTCTTCGACGGCGGGAGACTGCACGGCGACGACGCCGGCCGGGTGCTGCTGCCCGGGCCCGAGCTGCGCGGCTGGCGCTTCGTCACCGAGGAGGAGGCGGCCGAACTGCTGCCCCCGGTCCGGTTCCGCCGCCTCCACTGGGCGCTGCGGGCCCGCGAACGCGGGGCGGCGGTGTACCTGGAGGCGGGGGAGCCGGTGGGGTGAGCGGGAGCGGGCCGTGCGGGGCGGCTTTCCGGGCGGCTTCCCCGGTGGAAGCCGCCGCGCTTGCGCCTGCCGCACGCCCGTGACGGGTGCTCAGCCCGCCGCGTACTCCCGCAGGAAGAGGGCCTCGGCGACCGACAGCCGCTCCAGCTCCTCGGGGGAGACGCTCTCGTTGGGCGCGTGGATCTGCGCCTCCGGCTCGCTGAGGCCGATCAGCAGGATTTCCGCCTCCGGGTAGAGCGTCCCCAGCGTGTTGCACAGCGGGATGGAACCGCCCTGACCGGCGAACTGCATCTCCTGGCCCGGGTAGGCCACCGCCATGGCCCGCGCCATCGCCGTGTACGCCGGGCTGCCGGCGTCCGCCCGGAACGGCTGGCCCTGCCCGATCCGCTCGACGGCGACCCGGGCGCCCCACGGCGTGCGGCTCTCCAGATGGGCCTGCAGCAGCTTCGCGGCCTCGGCGGCGTCCACGCCCGGCGGCACCCGCAGGCTCACCAGCGCCCGCGCGCTCGCCTGCACCGACGGCGTCGCACCGACCACCGGCGGGCAGTCGATGCCCAGCACGGTGACCGCCGGCCGCGCCCAGATCCGGTCGGCGACCGTGCCCGAACCGATCAGGCCGACACCGTCCAGCACCTTCGCGTCGGCACGGAACTGCTCCTCGTCGTACTGGAGACCCTCCCACTCCGCGTCGCCCGTCAGGCCGTCCACGGTCGTCGAGCCGTCCTCGGCGCGCAGCGAGTCCAGCACCCGGACCAGCGCCGCCAGCGCGTCCGGGGCCGCGCCGCCGAACTGCCCGGAGTGCAGGTTGCCCTCCAGGGTGTCCACCTGGACGCGCACCAGCGTCATGCCGCGCAGGGTCGTCGTCACGGTCGGCAGCCCCACACGGAAGTTGCCCGAGTCGCCGATCACGACCGCGTCCGCGGCCAGCAGTTCGGGGTGCTGCTCGGCGTACCGCTCCAGGCCGCCGGTGCCCTGCTCCTCCGAACCCTCGGCGATCACCTTCACGGTGACCGGCACGCCGCCGTTCGCCTTGAGCGCCCGCAGCGCCAGCAGGTGCATGATCACGCCGCCCTTGCAGTCGGCCGCGCCGCGCCCGTACCAGCGGCCGTCGCGCTCGGTGAGCTCGAACGGCGGGGTGACCCAGGCGGCCTCGTCCAGCGGCGGCTGGACGTCGTAGTGCGCGTACAGCAGGACCGTGCGGGAGCCCTCGGGACCGGGCAGGCAGCCGTAGACGGACTGCGTGCCGTCCGGGGTGTCGAGCAGCGCGACGTCCTGGAATCCTTCCGCGCGCAGCGCGTCGGCCACCCAGTTCGCGGCGCCCTCGCTCTCGCCGCGGGGGAACTGCTCGAAGTCGGCGACCGACTTGAAGGCGACCAGCTCGGCGAGTTCCTCCTTCGCTCTCGGCATCAGCGAGGCGACGGTCGCGGCGACCGGGTTCGACGACATGGCGGGCTCCTCGTAACTCTCGGGTCTCACTCGACCCGTCCGCGCGGGTCCGGCGGGCGGGCCCTGCGCCGCCGTCCTCGCGGGCGGGCGGTTCCTCGCAGGCGGCGGACGGGCGCGAGTGGCACCGGTCCGCGTCGTCGATACTCCCACAGTGGCCTGCGGCGATCGCAGCCGTAGGATGCTGTGGACAGTGCGGCAGGCATCTGACTGGTGATCGGGAGCGGTTGGCCATCGTGAGCGGCGAGAACGGTGAGAACGGCGGAAGCACCGCGTCGGACCCGGCGGAGCCCGCGGGCTCCGCGGACCTGACCGGACGGACCGGCGACGAGGACCGCGTCTGGGACGTGGTCGTGGTGGGCGCGGGACCGGCCGGGGCGTCCGCGGCCTACGCGGCGGCGGTCGCCGGACGGCGCGTGCTGCTGCTGGAGAAGGCGGAACTGCCGCGCTACAAGACCTGCGGCGGCGGCATCATCGGCCCCTCCCGGGACGCCCTGCCGCCCGGCTTCGAGGTCCCCTTCCAGGACCGGGTGCGCGCGGTCACCTTCTCGCACGACGGCCGACGCACCCGCACCCGCCGCTCGCGCCGGATGCTCTTCGGGCTCGTCAACCGCCCCGAGTTCGACCACGCGCTCGTGGAGAGCGCGCAGAAGGCCGGAGCCGAACTGCGCACCGGCGTCACGGTCTCCCGCATGGAACAGCACGGACCGACGGTGCCCGACCGGCGCACGGTGGCCGTGGTGCTCCAGGGCGGCGAGACGGTGCTGGCCCGCGCGGTCGTCGGCGCCGACGGCAGCGCCGGCCGGACCAGCGCGCACGTCGGCGTCAAGTTCGGGCAGGTGGACCTCGGCCTGGAGGCCGAGATCCCGGTGCCGGAGACGGTCGCCGAGGACTGGCGGGGACGCGTCCTGATCGACTGGGGCCCGCTGCCCGGCAGTTACGGCTGGGTGTTCCCCAAGGGCGACACCCTCACCGTCGGGGTGATCTCCGCGCGCGGCGACGGCGCCGCGACCAAGCGGTACCTCGAGCAGTTCATCGGCCGGCTCGGCCTGGCGGGCTTCGAACCCGCGATCTCCTCCGGTCACCTGACCCGGTGCCGCACCGACGACTCCCCGCTCTCCCGGGGCCGGGTGCTGGTCTGCGGCGACGCGGCCGGACTACTGGAGCCGTGGACCCGGGAGGGCATCTCCTACGCGCTGCGGTCGGGCCGGCTGGCCGGCGACTGGGCGGTACGGATCGCCGAGGCCGCCGACGCGGTGGACGTGCGGCGCGAGTCGCTCAACTACGCCTTCGCGGTCAAGGCCGGGCTGGGCGTCGAGATGAGCGTCGGCCGGAAGCTGATGGCCCTCTTCGAACGCCGGCCGGGGCTGTTCCACGCCGCGATCGTCGGGTTCCGGCCCGCGTGGCGGGCGTTCGCCGACATCACGCGCGGGGCGACCACCCTGGCCGAGCTGGTCCGCACCCACCCGATGGCGCAGCGGGTGCTTCTGCGGCTGGAGCGGTAGACCGCGCACCCGGGCTCCGGCCCGGGAGGGCGGGTGGCCCGGCCGGCCGGCCGATCGGCCGGTCGCTTCAGGCGGTGACCGTGATCCGGAAGACCGGGTGGTCGGAGGCGGCAGCGGCCAGCTCCTCGTCGGAGGAGGCCGCGGTGACGCCCTGGAAGTACTGGTTGACCTCCCAGCCCCACTTGTCGAGGTAGCCGCGCAGCACGGCGACCTTCTGGTCGTCGGGCAGTTCGGTGGCGGTGAAACCGCGGACCTTGCGTCCGACCCGCAGTTCGCCCCCGCCCGCCACGCGCATGTTGCGCACCCACTGGGAGTGCCCGCGGGCGGAGACCAGGTACTGCTCGCCGGCGTGCCGGTAGGGGTTCACCGGGATGCGCTGCATGGCCCCGCTCTTCCGGCCGCGCACCGAGAGCTCCGCGCTGCCCATCAGGCTGACGCCGTGCCGGGCGAGCCAGCCGACGATCGCGTTGAAGCGGGAGGCGAGGGGGCCGGCCTCGAAGTAGTAGGGACCGGCGGGAGCGGCGGGGGTGGTGCCGGGCGTGGGCTGCTGGTCGTCGTTGCGCATGGGGACCCCTCCGGGAAAGTGAGAGCAGTGCTCTCGGTTGAGAACAGTGTGCGCATTGTTGGTCCCCAAAAGCAAGAGCGGTGCTCTCATGTCAGAGCGCCGCTCTCGACCGTGTGCACTGCTCTCGTTCTGTGGCACACTCGGATCATGAGCGCGACAGAGGGAGTCCGGGCCAGGGCCCGACGGGAGATCACCGTGGCGATCAAGGACGAGGCGCGACGCCGGCTCGCCGACGAGGGGGCGGCCAAGCTCTCCCTGCGGGCGGTGGCCCGGGAACTGGGGATGGCCTCGTCGGCCGTCTACCGCTACTTCCCGAGCCGCGACGACCTCCTCACCGCTCTGATCATCGACGCCTACGACTCGCTCGGCGCCGCCGCGGAGGCCGCCGAGGCGAAGGCGGCCGCCGCCCCGGGTGCGGCGCCCGTCGACCGCTGGGTCGCGGTGTGCGAGGCGGTGCGCGCGTGGGCACTGGCCCACCCCCACGAGTACGCCCTCATCTACGGCACCCCCGTCCCCGGCTACCAGGCGCCTCAGACCACCGTGCCCGCCGCGGCACGGGTGGGGCTGCTCCTGATCGGCATCACCCGGGACGCCCTCCGCGGTCCCTCCGGACTCTCGCGCACCCCCCTGCCGGAAGGGCTGCGCCCCGAGGCGGTGCGGATGACCGCGGACCTGGCGCCCGACCTGCCGCCGGAGACGACGGTCGCGCTGGTCGCCGCCTGGGCGGAGCTGTTCGGCCTGATCGGCTTCGAACTCTTCGGCCAGTTCCACCGTGTGGTCGAGGACCGCGCCGCCTTCTTCCGCCACGCCGCCGCTCGCCTCGCCCACGAGACGGGAATCGCGTTCCCGGGAGCCACCCCGGACGCGTGAGGGGCGCTCCACGACTTCGCGGCACGGTGCGGTCGCCCAGCCGGTCCGGGAAAGCCGGTCCGGCGGCGTAGCGCGAGGAGACGCCCGTTGTCACTCCAAGGCTCCGAGACCGCCCGGCGTGTGAAGCGGTGAGCGATCAGCCGCCGAGCAACTCCGCCCGGGCCTCGACCTCGGCCGCCCACAGGCACCCCGCACCCCAGGCATCCGGGTCGATCTCGTGAAGAAGCTCCGTGAACGCTTCGAGGGCCGCTGCCGCCGGGAAAGACTTCCGGTCGCGGAGTTCGACGAAGTCACGGAAGGCCAGGAGCGAGGCGAGGAACCGCGGAATGCTCGTGTTGTACAGGTGGACCCGGGTGCCTCGCTCACGATCGACGAGCAGCACGAAGCCTGGCCGTGTCCGGTCCAGCACCACGGGATTGGCCGACCCGTCGGACCCGATCACCACGAACGGGTCGGGGTCCTCGACGGGCACGTCAGGGAAGTCCCAGGACGCCAGTGGGCAGGGCAGGCGCCGATCGTCGAAAGCGAGGAACGGGGCCGCCTCTTCCCGGATGCCGACGTCTGCCAGGACGGCCACATGCCGTTCGGGCAGGCGCAGCGTCTCCACCTCGCCACGGGTGTACCGCCTGAGCCTGAAGAAGTCGCCCCTTGGCCACTCGCGGCGAAACCGCTCCGGGTCGAACTGATCATCTCGCTGCACGGGGAGGAGTCTGGCCGCTCACGTCACCCGTGGCAACGCGGGGCACGGCTCCTGGTCCCGCCCCCGAGGCGGGACCAAGGTGTGGCTCGGCGCTACCCGACCCCGGAGGTCTCCCGCCACAGCGCAGCCGTGGCCGCGTCCCCCGTGACCGAGGGGATCGGCGCACGGTTCCACAGCGCGGCGTACAACTGCGCCGCGGGCCCGGACAGTTCGCAGTCCGGGTCGGCGGACGCCGCGCCGTCCACGCCGTCGGCGCCGTCCGTGCCCCGTACGGTCGCCGGCGGCTCCTGGGAGAGCCGTACCGTCCAGATCGCGTCCGCCACGTCGGTGGCCCGCACCCGCAGCAGCCTCGGCTCCGGTGAACGCACCCTGCTGGACCGGCGGCCGTGGAAGCCGCGCAGCAGCTCGTCGATGCCGTCCACCGCGAACTCAGGCGTGACGAGCGCCGGTTCGACACCGAGGGCGGCCTCGGCGTCCATCCGGTGCACCGCGGTCTCGTGTGCCTGGCGGCGTGCCCAGAAGGCCACCGGGGAGGGGGCCCGCAGGAAGTGCCAGCAGTCGGTCGCCGGGTCGGCGGAGGCCAGGGTCCGCGTCAACTCGGCGTGCCCGTCCGTGAACCAGGCGAGCAGCTCGGAGCCGTCCAGCTCCGGGGGCTCCTCGATCGCCCGGGGCGAGGTGAGGCCGAGGGCCACGAAGGCCGTGGCCCACCGGTGCACCGCCCCCGTGTGGCGGACCAGGTCCCGCACCCGCCATCCCGGGCAGGTCGGCACCGGCACGTCCGTCCCCGCCTCCTTCGCGGCCGCCGCCAGCGACTCGCCCTCCCGGCGCAGTATGCCGACGTGCTCCACGATCTCCATGTCCATGCCCCTGAGTTTGCCGGAGATCGGCTGTAGTGTGCAGCCATTACGTGCCTCGCCGTGGAGGGATGCGCAAGTGACGCATGTCGAAGACGAGTTGACCACCCAGCCCGAGTGCTGGCAGCGGGCGGCGGACGAGGCGCCCGGTCACCTGGCGGCGCTGCCGGCCCCGGGGGAGAGGGTCGCGATCGTGGGCTGCGGCACCTCCTGGTTCATGGCCCAGGCGGCCGCCGCCCTGCGCGAACAGGCCGGTCAGGGCGAGACCGACGCCTTCGCCGCCTCCGAGTTCCCGCACGGGCGCCGCTACGACCGCGTCCTGACCCTGACCCGCTCCGGCACCACCACCGAGGTGCTCGACCTGCTGGCCCGGCTGCGCGCCGACGGCGTGCCCACCACCGCCGTCACCGCCGACCCCGACACCCCCGTCATGGAGGCCGCCGACCGGGTCGTCGTCCTGGCGTACGCCGACGAACGGTCCGTGGTGCAGACCCGGTTCGCCACCACCGCGCTCACCCTGCTGCGCGCCCACCTCGGCCTGCACCCCGAGGAGGCGGTCGCCGACGCGCGGACCGCGCTCGCCACGCCGTTGCCCGAAGGGCTCGTGGACCGCACGCAGTTCACGTTCCTCGGCAAGGGCTGGACGGTCGGCCTCGCCAACGAGGCGGCGCTGAAGATGCGCGAGGCGTCGCTCTCGTGGACCGAGGCGTACCCGGCCATGGAGTACCGGCACGGCCCCATCAGCGTCTCCACCCGCTCCACCGCCACCTGGATGCTCGGCGAGGCCCCGGCCGGCCTGGCCGCGCAGGTGCGCGGCACCGGCGCGCTCTGGGTGGCGGGAGGGCTCGACCCGCTGGCCGAGCTGGTCCGCGCCCAGCGGCTCGCCGTCGCGGTCGCCGTCGCCCGCGGTCTCGACCCCGACAGCCCCCGCCACCTCACCCGCTCGGTGATCCTCGCCGACGCACCCGCCTGAACGACCCCGCCCCAACGCCCCGGCTCCACACCCGCCTCGCCGTCCGTAAGGAGAGCCGTGCCCCTGGTACCCGCAGGTGACCTGGTCGCGGAGGCCGCCGCCGTCCGCCGGGCCGTGGCCGCCTTCAACGTCATCACGCTGGAACACGTCGAGGCGGTGGTCGAGGGAGCCGACCGGGCCGGCTCCCCGGTGATCGTCCAGGTCAGCGAGAACGCCGTGGCGTTCCACGGCGGGCGGCTGCTGCCGCTGGCCCGGGCCGCCGCGGCGGCGGCCGCCGCGGCCCAGGTGCCGGTGGGACTGCACCTGGACCACGTCACCGACGACGCCCTGCTGGGGCAGGCGGCGGACGCCGGGTTCAGCTCCGTGATGTACGACGCCTCCCGGCTCCCGCACGCGGCGAACGTCGCCGCCACCCGCGCGGCGGCCCGACGGGCCCACGCCCGGGGACTGTGGGTGGAGGCCGAACTGGGCGAGGTGGGCGGCAAGGAGGGCGCGCCCGCGCTGGACGCCCACGCGCCCGGAGCCCGCACCGACCCCGCCGAGGCCCGCGCGTTCGTGGCCGAGTGCGGGGTGGACGCCCTGGCCGTCGCGATCGGCAGCGTCCACGCCATGACCACCCGGACCGCCGCCCTGGACCACGCCCTGCTGGCCCGGCTCGCCGAGGCGGTCGACGTGCCGCTCGTGCTGCACGGCTCCTCCGGCGTCCCCGACGGCGAACTGGCGGCGGCGGTCTCCGGAGGCATCGGCAAGGTCAACGTGGGGACCGCGCTCAACGTCGCCCTGACCGGCGCCGTGCGCGCCCACCTGGACCGGCACCCCGAGCAGGTCGACCCGCGCCGCTACCTCGCCCCTGGGCGGGATGCCATGGCCGCGACGGTGGTGCGCTACCTGGAGGTGATCACGGCGGACGGCGCCCGTGCGGACGCCGTGACGCCGGCCGCCGTCGCCCGGGACTGAGCGGCGGGCCGCGGCCCCACCGGGGGCCGCGACGAAGGTCAGCCGCGGCGGACGGCCCGCAGCACCACGAACTTCGGGTCCGAGGCGACGAGTTCCGCGTTGCCGAACACCCGCCGGAGCTTCACGTGGTAGCCGAGGTGCCGGTTGCCGACGATCCACAGCTCGCCCCCGGGCCGCAGCACCCGCCGCGCGCCCTGGAACATCCGCCGGGCCACCGCGTCGGTGGTCGCCTGGTGGGAGTGGAACGGCGGATTGCTGAGCACCAGGTCGGCACTGTCCGCCGGGAGGCCCTCCAGCCCGTCGCCGACCCTGAACGAGGCTTCGCCGTCGGGCACGTTGGCCCGGTAGGTCTCCTCCGCGGAGGCCACCGCCTGGTACGACTCGTCGGTGAACAGCACCTCGGCCGTGGGATCGGCCAGCGCCACCGCCGTGCCGACCACGCCGTTGCCGCAGCCGAGGTCGACCACCCGTCCGAGACCCGGACCGGTCGGCAGGTGCTGGAGGAAGAAGCGGGTGCCGATGTCGAGCCGGTCCGCGCAGAAGACGCCCGCGTGGTTGACCACCGGGCGGCCCGCCACCAGGGCGGCGTCCTGCGGCAGGGAGTACCGCAGCGGCCACGGGTCCGTCCCCCGGTCCGCCGCGGGGGCGGGGGAGGCGAAGATCAGCCGCGCCTTCCGCTCGGCCAGCGAGGTGCGGGTGGGACCGACGATCCGCTCGAACAGGTCGAGCGTCGAGGTGTGGATCTCCTTGACCATGCCGGTGCCCACCACCAGCGAGTCCTCGTGCAGGGCCGGCGCCAGCCGGTGCAGCTGGTCCTCCAGCAGCGCCAGGCTCTTGGGCACCCGCACCAGCAGGACGTCGACACGCCCGGGCGGCTCGTCACGGGTCGTGAGCAGGGTGACCGCACCCTCGGCCACGCCGTTGGCGGCCAGGTTCGCGCGGGTGGCCTCGCGGGTCAGGAACGACTCCGTGATCTGGGTGACCGGAGCACCGGCCCCGCCCGCGGCCCCCGCAGCTCCCGCGGCCCGCGCCGCCAGGGCCGTGGTCAGCGCCCCCCAGCGGTCGCCGACGACCACCACGGCCCCGCCCCCGGGAGGCACGGTGTCCGCGAGGTGGCGCAGCAGGTACTCGTCGGAGGCGTCCCAGGCCCGCAGCCGGTCACGCGGGTCCCGGGGGAAGCGGGAGAGGGCGAGCTCGGCCCAGGGGGTGGTGAAGCGGTCGTTCATCGTGCGTCCAGGCTAGCCGAGCCGCCACGTCCGGCCGTCCGGCAGTCCGGCGGTCCACCGTCGGGGGATCATGAAAGACTCGGCGGCATGAACGGCAACGCGGACCCCCGCCCGGAGGGGGAGGGTACGACCCGGACCCGGCTGGACCGCGGGCGCGGCGCGCTCGGCCCGGCCCTGCAGCTCGTCCACACCGGGCGGGCCCCCACCCGCGCCGTGCTGACCTCGGAACTCGGGGTGACGCGGGCCACGGCCGGTGCCGTGGCCGCCGAGCTGGAGGCGCTGGGGCTGATCGAGGTCGACGCCCACCCGGTCGCCGCCGCGGGATCGCAGGGCCGGCCCTCGCACCGGCTGCTGGTCGCCGAGCACGGCCCCGTCGTCCTCGCCGCACAGGTGCACGTCGACGGCTACCGCACCGCCCTGGTCGGCCTCGGCGGCCGGATCGTCGCCACCGCGCACAGCGCCCTGAAGGTCGAGGAGGACCCCGCGCAGCTGCTCTCCGTCGCCGTGGAGGCGGGCGCGCGGCTGCTGCGCGAGACGGGACGGCGGTGCGTCGGGGCCGGACTGGCGGTGCCCTTCGCGGTCACCGAGCCCGACGGCGTCGCGCTCAACCCGCTCCTGCTGGCCTGGCCCGCCGGAGCCGCGGTGCGGGACGTCTTCGCCGAGTGCCTGCGGACCGCGGGCGTCGACGGCCCCGTCTTCGTCGGCAACGACATGAACCTCACGGCGCTCGCCGAGCACCGGCACGCGGCCGGCCGGGGCGCCGACCACCTGCTGTGCGTCGCCACCGGCCACCAGGGCGTCGGCGGCGCCCTGGTGCTGGACGGGCGGCTGCACACCGGCAGTTCGGGCCTCGCCCTGGAGGTCGGTCACCTCACCGTCGACCCGGGCGGGCGGCCCTGCCACTGCGGCAGCCGCGGCTGCCTCGACGTGGAGACCGACCCGCTGGCGTTCCTCGCCGCGCTCGGGCGGGAGCCGGGGCCCGAGGGGTCGCTGCTGCGGCAGGCGGAGGACCTGATCCGGGACGGCTACACGCACGACCCGGCCGTACGCGAGGCGGTGCGGGCACTGATCGACCGGCTCGGCATGGGACTGGCCGGACTGGTCAACATCCTCAATCCCGACCGCATCATCCTCGGCGGGCTGCACCGCGCCCTGCTCGAGGCCGATCCGGAGCGGCTGCACGCCGTGGTGGCCCGGCGCAGCCTGTGGGGACAGAGCGGCGCCGTCCCGCTGCAGAGCTGCACCCTGCCCTTCAACAGCCTGGTGGGGGCCGGCGAACTGGCCTGGCAGCCGGTGTTCGACGACCCCCTGGCGGTGCTGGGCGGCTGACCGCCGGGCGGTGCCGGGAGACCTACCGCCTGGCGGTGCCGGGAGTCCGACCGCCGGCGGTGCCGGGGGACCTACCGCCCGTGGCTAAGCCGGAAGGGCCGTCAGCCGCTTGCCGTGGAGACAGAAGACGCTGCCCCCGGCCGTGGTGACGAACCACTCGTCCAGCTCACCGGAGCCGTCGTTGTACGTCCACCGGTAGTCGCCGGTCCGGGCGTCCAGCGCGTACACACCGCCGCGCGGGTCCAGTTCGGTGGCCGCGTACAGGACGTCGCCCGACAGCGCGAAGTGCCACGGGCTGGTGGCCTCCCGGTCGGACAGACCGGTGTTCTCCCACATCACGTCGCCGCTGGCCGGGTCGAGGGCGAACAGTTTCCGGTTGGTGTCCGAGACGTACAGGACGCCCTCCAGCACGGTGGGGCCGACGAACTTGGTGAACTCCTCGGCCGCCAGCGCCCACCGCTGCTTGCCGCTCTCCACGTCGAAGGCCCGCAGCTTCCCGCCGTCCGCGAGCATCACCAGGCCCGCCGCCACGCCGAACCGCTGGTAGTTGTACTCGCCGACCTTGTGCGTCCACACCTGGCGGCCCGTGGCGGTGTCGCGCACGGTCAGGTTCTTGCGGTAGTCGGTGTAGATCAGGTGCCGTCCCAGCACGGCGGCGATGATGCCGTGCTCCTCGGTGCCCGCGTCGCGCCGCTCCTTCCACACCGGCCGCCCCGAGGCGGTGTCGATCGCGGCGATCACGTTCCGCCGGGTGAGCTCGCCGTCCTCGACCTCCGCGGCGATGACGTACACCTGGGTGTCGTCCACGGCGACCACCCGGGGATCCCCGTACGCGCCGCCCAGCCGACTGCGCCAGGTCTCCTCGCCGGTGGCCGGGTCGATGCCGACGACGTCGCCGTCGTACTGTCCGCTCGCCAGGTAGAGCGTGCCGTCGCCCAGCAGCATCTGCGCCCCGGGCACGGTGAGTTCCTCGCGCGACCAGCGCTCCTTGCCGGTGGCCGCGTCGTATCCCTTGAGCGGGTCGCCGGTGGCTATCACGACGCCGTCCGCGACCACCAGCGCCTGCACCACGCCCATGGCCTCCGCGGTGGTCTGCGCCTGCCAGCGGGGCTCGGGGGCGCCGTCGCCCCTGTTCCCGGCCTTGCCCTTGTTCCCGCCCTTGCCCGCGCTCACCGACGGCTTCGCGGAGCCGCCGCCCGAGGTGCCGCCCCCTGCGTCGCCGTCGCAGCCGGTGACCGCCGCGCCGGTCGCGGCGAGGGCGAGCGCGCCGCCGGCGAGCCGGAGCAGGCGGCGGCGGGAGGGCGCAGGGGCGTCAGGGCCGGGCGCCGTGGGGCGGCCGGAAGGATGCTCGTTCATGTTCCCCGTTCCTTCGAGTGCGGGAGTGCCGCCGTGCGGACGATCACGGCGGATCACGGGGAACAGTAGACGCGGCGTGCCCGGCCGGCGGACACGGAGACCCGATCGGGACAGGGCCGTCGCAAACGTGCCGGTCCTGTCACGCGCCGTCGACCCGGCGGTGGGCGGACGGCGCCTGCGCGCGCCGCCCGCCCACCGGGTCACCGCCAGGTCAGCCGGGAACGGCCGACCGGGCGGGAGCGGGGGAGGAGGTGACGACGACCTCGACCAGGGCCGGTTCGGACTCGGGAACGGGCGCCGGTTCGGGCGGCCGGACGTCGACCAGGATCGGCTGCGAGACCGGCTCCCCGAAGGCGTCGTCCGCGGCGGGCAGGGTGAACCAGACGACCTTGCCGCAGTCGCCGTCCGGACGCGCTCCCCAGCTCTCGCTGAGAGCGGCGATCATGGCCAGGCCGCGGCCGCAGGTGGCCAGGGACTCGGCCAGGGAGTCGGCGTCCCCCACCACGGGAAGCTGGGGGTCGTGGTCGTGGACCGACACGGTGAGCCGGTCGAGCAGGAGCTCGAGCCGCACCGTGCAGGTCTTGTCCGGCCGGGCGTGCCGGTGGACGTTGGTCAGCAGTTCGGTGACACCGAGCGAGGCCCGCTCGATGAGGGAGTCCAGATGCCAGTAGCGCAATTGTGCCGAGACGATTCTGCGGACCTGTCCGATCCGCGACGGCAGGGCCTGGAGCTCCACCGCGCAGTGCCTGCTCGGGTGACTGATCACGGCTGCAACTCCCCGACGTAGAGGTCCGGAAGATGGCGACGGCCGGGAGTCGGCGTGGTCGCCGGTAAACCGAGAGTGACGTATGGACAGCGTGACCCAGCGCCCGCGGCGCCGCAACTCGCGGCGTCCCGCGGGGCCGGCGGCCGCTCCCGCGGCGGACGATCGGGCCTGCTCAGTGGGGTCGGGCGGCCAGCCGGACCGTTCGGGCCAGGCGCGCCGCCGGGGATTCGACGCCTTCCGGCCGCCGCTCGACGGCCGCCTCGGCGAGGCCGAACTCGGGGTCCTCGTCACGGAGCGTCAGGAAGTAGTGGGCGCCGCCCAGCTCCAGCAGGACGCGGTCGCTCCGCCCGAACCGCATCCGCAGGAGCCTGGCCTTTCGCGCCGGCGCGGAGGCGAGGACGCGGCCTCCGCTGCTGAGCAGCTCCACCAGCCCGCCCCGCACCCGCACCTGGCCGGCGCGGGTCAGCGAGCGCAGGCCGCGCTCGATGCGCACGCCCGTCGCCGTGAACTCGACCTGACCTCCCGGCTGTTCCATGTCGTCGGGCCCTGTCGGGAGGAACTCCTCGGTGGTGGTGAACTCCGGCTCCGGCATGGGTGACGCCCCCCTTCGCGCTTGTCCGCTGCGTCCCGATGTACCCCCTACGAGCAGTCTGCCCGGACGCGCGGCCGGACGCCAGGGCCTCACGAGGTCCCGGGCGCGGCGCGCGCGGCACGCCGGCCGGGTCCACCGTGGTGTTTGTGCGCCCCTTGTCACCGGCGCGCTCCCAAGGCCGTGCTTGAGGACTCCAAAGATGCGTTTATGCAGGTGAGAAGCGTGTGCAAGGTGTCTATGATCGGGGCTCCCGGTGCTGCCGGGCCGTTCGAGGAGACCGCCATGCCCCGCCCCGTACCCCTGGTCGGCGCCGACGCCACGCCGGACGTCGACCGCAGTGACGTGACCTACCGCGCCTGGCTGAAGGAGGCGGTGCGCCGGGTCCAGGCCGACGCCAACCGCTCCGCCGACACCCACCTGCTGCGCTTCCCGCTGCCCGAGCGGTGGAACATCGACCTCTACCTCAAGGACGAGTCGACCCACCCCACCGGGAGCCTCAAGCACCGGCTGGCCCGCTCGCTCTTCCTCTACGGCCTGTGCAACGGATGGATCCGCCCCGGCCGGCCGGTGATCGAGGCGTCCAGCGGCTCCACCGCCGTCTCGGAGGCCTACTTCGCGAAGCTCATCGGGGTGCCGTTCATCGCGGTGATGCCGCGTACCACCAGTGCCGAGAAGTGCCGGCTCATCGAGTTCCACGGCGGCCGCTGCCACTTCGTGGACGACCCGCGCCGCATGTACGAGGAGGCCGCGCGCCTGGCGGCGGACTCGGGCGGCCACTACATGGACCAGTTCACCTACGCGGAGCGCGCCACCGACTGGCGGGGCAACAACAACATCGCCGAATCGATCTTCCGCCAGCTGGAGCTCGAGCGCTTCCCGGTGCCCGCCTGGATCGTCGCCACCGCCGGCACCGGCGGCACCTCGGCGACGCTGGCCCGCTACGTGCACTACATGCAGTACGACACGCGGATCTGCGTCGCGGACCCGGAGAACTCGGTGTTCTTCGACGGCTGGACGACCGGTGAACCCGAGCCGGTCTGCGAGGGCGGCTCGCGCATCGAGGGGATCGGGCGGCCCCGGATGGAACCCAGCTTCGTGCCCGGCGCGGTGGACCGGATGATGAAGGTGCCCGACGCGGCGAGCGTGGCCGCGGTGCGCGCGCTGGAGCGGGTCATCGGCCGCAAGGCGGGCGGCTCCACCGGCACGGGACTGTGGAGCGCCCTCAAGATCGTCGCGGAGATGGTGGCCGCGGGACGCTCGGGCAGCGTGGTGACGCTGCTCTGCGACCCCGGTGACCGTTACCTCGACAAGTACTACTCGGACGCCTGGCTGGCCGAGCAGGGGCTGGAGATCGGCCCGTACACGCAGGTGCTGGAACGGGTGATCAGCACGGGCGTCTGGCCGCGATGACCGGCGGGGCGGCCCGTCGCCTCAGCCCGCGCGGGGCGCCCGGTGGTTCTCCTGCGCGGTCTCCGGCGGCGCGGCGTCCTCCTCCCCGGCCACCACCAGCCGCAGCGGCAGCTCGGACAGCTCGGCGCGGGTGACCGCGGGCAGCCCGGCGTCGGTCACCAGGACGTCCACCTCGGACAGCGAGGCGAAGGAACTCAGCCCCACCGTCCCCCACTTGGTGTGGTCCGCGACCACCACGACGCGCCGGGCGGAGGCCACCAGCCGCCGGTTGGTCTCCGCCTCGGCGAGGTTCGGGGTGGACAGCCCCGCCTCCACCGAGATGCCGTGCACGCCGAGGAACAGCAGGTCGAAGTGGAGCGCGGCTATCGCCCGGTCGGCCACCGGGCCGACCAGGGAGTCGGAGGGCGTGCGCACGCCGCCGGTGAGCACCACGGTCGGCCCGCCCGCCTCCGCCCCGTCCGCGGCGCCGCCGGTGTGCAGCACGTCGGCCACCCGCACCGAGTTGGTGACCACCGTCAGGTCCGGCACCCCGGCCAGCACCCGGGCCAGCGCGTAGGTGGTCGTGCCCCCGGAGAGCGCCACCGCGGAGCCGGGGGTCACCAGCGAGGCGGCCGCGCGGGCGATCTCCTCCTTGGCGGCGGGCTCCCGGCCGGTCTTCTCCTCGAAGCCCGGTTCGTGCCCGGTGGGCTCTGTGCCCTCCACGGGCACCGCGCCGCCGTGCACCTTCTCCAGCGCGCCCAGGCGGGCCAGCGCGTCCAGGTCACGGCGCACGGTCATGTCGGACACGCCGAGCCGCTGGGTCAGCTCGTTCACCCGCACCCCGCCGCGGCGGCGGACCTCGTCCAGGATCAGCGCCCGCCGTTGCTCCGCGAGGAGGTTCTGCCGCTCAGCCACCTCTACCCCTCGTCCCTTCTCCCGCGCGGCCGCTCCCGCGCCCCCGGCCGCGCCCCTCGGGCGCTGTGACCAGGCGTTTCCCGCGCC
This sequence comes from Streptomyces sp. NPDC056600, assembly GCF_042792855.1. NCBI lineage: Bacteria > Bacillati > Actinomycetota > Actinomycetes > Kitasatosporales > Streptomycetaceae > Streptomyces > Streptomyces sp. NPDC056600. Next base: position 51,604 of record NZ_JBHTVQ010000020.1, on the reverse strand, counting down.
GGCACCGGGCCCGGCGACATTCCATCCTCGCACGACACGCCGAAGCGCGGTCAGGTGACCGCAGGTGCCGCCGGATCACCGCACTCACCCGATCGGGGGGAGATTCGGTCACGAAGGGTTGAGGCGGTGCGGGAACGGAGATCCCACGGGCGGAGCACCGCATCACATGTTCGAATGTCACGGGCCGGGAGGGCACGCCGGACACCGCGGCCACCACACGTCACCGGGGGAGCAGCAGTGGTATCTGGACAGGCGACGCAGAGCACACCGGCGCCGCGGGCACAGAACCCGCCGGCGGACGGAGCCACCCTGGAACTGCTCGTGCACGGCGTGGGCGGCACCACCCCGGCGGAGATGCTCGACGACCCGCGGACGGTCCGCGTCACGGGCGACGGCACCGCGGCGGTGTTCCGGCGCGCCGACGACGTGGACGCCGAAGGCGCCGTCCGGACCGGCGCGACCGCCCCCGCGGGCGACGGCACCGCCCCCGTCCAGGAGGCCTATGTCTGGTGCAACCTCACCTCCGGCAACGGCAGCCGCGCGCTGTGGCTGCTGCTGCTCCCCTTCATGGTCGTCAACCTGGCCCACTGGATGCGTCCCGCCGCCCACGGCCTAGGCCGCGCCGTCCGTCTGCACGGGACGCTGGTGCGGCTCGCCGGGCTGAGCCTCACGGTGCTGCTGGTCGCCGCCGCCTGCGAGGTCGCCCTCGACCTGACCGCCTGGCAGTGCGCCGGCACGCCCGCCTGCGCGACCGCCCACTCCTGGCTCGGCTTCCTCACCGGGGGCTGGTGGAGTGCCCCGGGCCGCCGCCTGGCCCTGGCCGCCGTGGTGCCCACCGCCCTCACCGTGCTGCTCTGGTACCTCTCGCACCGCACCTGGAGCGAGTACGAGTCCCAGCAGCCGCCGGCCGCCGCCGAGCCCCAGGAGGGCGCCGAGGCCACACCGCTGGGGCGGCCCGGGTTCTGGTACGGCCGCCGCCTGGTCGCCCGGCTGCGCGCCGCGCACACCGCGGCCGCGCTGCTCACCGTCGCCGCGGCGGTCACCGCGGCCGCGGCCCGCCACGACCGCGGCCCGGGCGGCCCCGCCCTGCTCGACCTGCTCGGCCGGCTGCTGGAGACCACCCTGGCCGTCGCCGGCCTCGCCGTGGTGGCCGTGGTGTGCCGCCGCGGCCGCAGCGAGCACCGGATCGACCACGGCCTCGACGCCCGTCTGCAGCGGGTGCTGCCGCTCGGAGCCGCCGCCCTGCTGCTCCTCGCCCTGGTGTACGCCTCCTGGTCACGGCCCGGCTGGCGATCGGCCGGACTGCTGGCCGGGGACGCGGTCTTCGGGGCGATCTGCCTCGTCCAAGGGCTGCTGGTGGTGGCCCTGGCCGCCGTGGCCCGCACCCTGCATCGCTCCCGCCCCGACCCGCGCGCCGCCCTGCGCGGACTCGCGGGTCCGGCGGTCGCCCTGCTGGCCTGCGCGCTCGGCGGGGTGATGTCCGGCGGCGTCGCCCAACGGGTCGCCGACTGGCTCGACGGCCGCAGCGGCACCCTCGCCGGCCCGCCCGTGGTGCTGACCTGGCAGGCCTCCGTCATCCCGCTGCTGCCCGTCGTGGTCCTGGTGCTGCTGGCCGTCCTCGGCCACCGGGCCTGGCGCTCCGTGCGCGGCGAGATCCCCGCGGTGCTGCGCGACCACCCCGGCGAGCCGCACGACCCGGTGCGGGTGCGCCGGGTGGCCCGGGTCCGCGCGCTGGCCGCACTGACCGACCGGGCCCCGCTGATCATCGGCGTCGTCGCCGCCGTCACCTTCCTGCTCGGGGCCGGCGCGCTGGCCGGCGCCCTCGGCACCGGCCGGGCGCCCGCCGACGCGGCACAGGGCGCGCCCGCCCCCGTGGAAGGGCTCGCCGAGGTGGCCCAGGCCATCGGGTCCTGGCTGATCGGTCTGGGCTTCATACTCTTCGTCACCTTCGGCCGCCGGGCCTACCGGGACGCGTCCGCCCGCCGCACCATCGGCATCCTGTGGGACGTCGGCACCTTCTGGCCGCGCGCCGCCCATCCCTTCGCGCCGCCCTGCTACGCCGAGCGGGCCGTGCCCGACCTGACCTGGCGGATGGCGACCTGGACCGCCGCCACCGGCGGCCGGCTGGTGCTCTCCGGGCACTCGCAGGGCAGCGTGCTGGCCGCGGCGGCCGCCTGGCAACTGCCCGCCCCGGTACGGGCCCGGGTCGCGCTGCTCACCTACGGCTCCCCGCTGGAGCGCCTGTACGGGCGCTGGTTCCCCGCCCACTTCGGCCCCGAGGCGCTCGGCCGTCTGCACCAGGAGGTCGACTGCTGGCGCAACCTGCACCGCCGCACCGACCCGATCGGCGGCCCCGTCCTGGTGGGCGAGGGAGGAGGGAAGGACACGGCGGACGCGGCGCACGCGACGGATGCGGCGGCGGGCGGGGCCGGCCACGTGGGCTGCCCGCCGTGCGCGCCGGTCGACCGGGAGGCGCTCAAGGACCCGCTCTCCCTCGGCCGGACGGCCGAGCATCCGCTGCCCTCGCCCATCCTCGGCCACGGGGGCTACCAGGCCGACCCCGTGTTCGCCGAGGAACGCGCCGCGCTGCTCGCCCGGTTGCCGCACGGTCTGCCCGCGCCCCGTGACGGGGGCGGCGGGCAGGACGCGCCGGCGGGGACGCCCGTCAGTCCAGCGCCGGGAGATCCTCCGGGTGGAGCAGGCTGAGCTCCTCGGTGCTCGGGTCGGGGAGCTGCGCCACCCGGCCCGCGTGCCGTTCCACCATCGCCTCGAAGGTCTGGCGGGCGGTGCGGCCGTTGCCGAACGCGGGTCCCTTGGGGATCTCCGCGAAGTACTTCAGCAACGCCTCGTCCGTGCCGTCCGCCAGCCGGTACTCGTGCTCCTCGGCCTGCTGCTCCACGATCCGCAGCAGCTCGCCGGGCCCGTAGTCGCCGAACCTGATGGTCCGCGAGAAGCGGGACGCCACACCGGGGTTGACGGACAGGAAGCGCTCCATCTCCTCCGTGTAGCCCGCGACGATCACCACCACCGCCTCGCGGTGGTCCTCCATCAGCTTCACCAGCGTGTCGATCGCCTCGCGGCCGAAGTCCCGGCCCGAGTCCTCCGGCGAGAGGGCGTACGCCTCGTCGATGAACAGCACACCGCCCCTGGCCCGGTCGAAGGCCTCCTGGGTGCGGATCGCCGTGGAGCCGATGTGCTCGCCGACCAGGTCGACCCGGGACACCTCGACCAGGTGCCCCTTCTCCAGCACGCCCAGCGAGGCCAGGATCTCTCCGTACAGCCGCGCCACCGTCGTCTTGCCGGTGCCGGGGGAGCCGGTGAAGACCAGGTGACGGCGCACCGACGCCGCCTTGAGGCCCGCCTCCCTGCGCCGCCGGCCCACCTCGATCATGTCGGTGAGGGCCCGGACCTCCCGCTTGACGCTCTCCAGTCCGACCAGCGCGTCGAGGGCGCCCAGCACCTCCTGCGCGGCCCGCACCGGCGCGCCGCCGCCCGCCTCGTCCGCCGGACCGGCTGGAGCCCCGGCTCTCGGCGCCGGAACGGAACCGAGCAGCCCGCCCGTGCTCGCCCGCGCCGGAGCGGTCAGCACCGTGCCGTCGCCGGAGGCGGACTCCTGCGCGAGGGAGGAGCCGGCGCCGAGGCTCTCGTCGCCGGTGCAGTCCTCCACGTCAGGTCCGTCCGCGCCGCCCGCCCCGCCCTCCGCGAACTCGTAACCGCCGCGCGCGCACCGCTCGGTGCGGCACTTGCGCAAGGTGGTGCGGCAGCCGTCCAGCACGTGGAACCCGTAGCCGCCGCTGCCGGTCACCTTGCAGCCGACGAAGGTGCCCCGGCCGCCCGCCGACACGTAGAACCCCGCCTCGGCCGGCCCGTCGACGGTGCACCGCTCCACCGTCGGGTCCGCGCCCTTGGTGACGATGACGCCCGTCTGGGTGCCGTCCAGCGAGCAGTTGGCGAGCGTGCCTCCGCTGCCGTGGTCGCGGAACCAGGCGCCGGTGGCGGCGTCCCGGATGCGGCAGTCGTCCAGCTGCGCGGTCGCGCCGTCGCTGACCGAGACCGCCGTGTTGCGGACCTGGCTCAGGTCGCTGTCCACCACGTCCACCCGCGAACCGCGGTCCAGCACGAACAGCGCGTCCGGCACGTCGTGCACCCGGCAGGAGTCCAGCACCGCCGTCGCGCCGTCGCTCACCCAGACCGCCGGGTAGTCCCCGGTCGAGTCGAAGATCTCGCACCGATGGGCGTCGACCCGGGTCCCCGGGTCCCACACCGACAGCCCGTTGCGCCCGAACTGCCGGACGGTGGTGCGGGTGAGCGTCAGCACCGAACGCGAACGCAGGTCCATCGCGTTCTCGGGGATGTCGTGGATCCGGCAGTCGGCCAGCGTGAGGACCGCGTCGGTGTCCATGGTGACGCCGTCCCCGGCCGTACGGTGCACGTCGCAGTCGGTGAGCTGGCCGGTGGCCCGGCCGGTGATCTGCACCCCGCTGCCGCGCACCTCGTAGATCTCGCAGCCGACCGCCTCCACGAAGGAGTTCTCCCCGGTGGCGCTCAGGCCCGCCCCGGCGGCGTGGTGCACCCTGCAGCGCTCCAGCCGGGGCCGCGCCCCGCCGTGCACCGCCACACCCGCCTGCCCGGCCGCGGTCACCTCGCACTCCTCGAAGAGCCCGCCCGCGCCGTCGGTGACGGCGATGCCCACGCCCGCCGGGTTGTCGACCGAGCAGCGGCGCACCGTGGGGCGCGCGGAGCCGCGGACCTCGATGCCGGACGCCGAGCGGGTCATCACACGGATGTCGGAGATCTCCGGGGTGCCCTCCTCGACCAGCAGCGCCGGAGCCGAGGAGTCCTGCCCCTCCAGGTGCAGTCCCTGCACCACGGCGGACCCGCGCACCGTCAGCGGCACACCGTCGGCGGGCGCGATGCGCACGGCCCCCGGCTGTCCCTCGGGCCCCCGGAGCGTCACCGCCCGCTGGACGAGGAGGTTCTCCCGGTAGGTGCCGGGGGAGACGGTGAGCACGTCCCCGTCGCCCGCGGCCTCCAGGGCCGAGGCGAGCGAGGAGTACTCTCCCGTGCGGCGCCGCCACCGCGACGTGCCGGTGTGCGTCACCTGGACCGTGCCCTGTGCCATGGTGCTTTTCTGTCCCCACCTCGTCGTACACGGGATGTAGCGGATTGGGCCGAACGGGTCGGCCCGACCACCGTAGCGCGCGCGTCGCCGGTGGGTTGCCCGGTGAACGATCGTGATCAGCTTCCGGTACCGGCCCTGCCCCAGTCGGGTCCGGCCCGCTCCCACGCCCGGTCGAGCCGCTCGAAGCGAAGCCGCATCAGGTGACGAAGGGTCATGCGACGGGCTCCCTCGGCGATCGCCGTGGTCAGCAGGGCCGCGCCGACGCCGGCCAGACCGGCCTGCAGCGTCAGGTCGCCGGTGTCGAGGGGGCGGCCGGCGGGCCGTCCCCGGGTGTCGGTCCACAGCGTGAAGTGCCGCCCGGGGACCGGGACCCGCAGGTTCGTCCAGGTGTGCGCCTGCCGTGGGGTGCCGTCGGGCGCGGTCCAGGCGGCGAGCACGCGCTGCCGGTTGCCGCGCTCCGCGGTGCGGCCGGTCGTCGCGGGGAGCTGCGCGGAGACCGCCGGGTCCTTCAGGACGGTGGCCGTCACGCGGTGCCGCGAGGCGTGCTGCTGACGGGCCGTACGGCTGAGCGAGTCGTGCGCCGCGGAGCCCGCGAGCACACCGGCGAGCGGCGCGGCGACCGCGATCAGCAGCAGGGCGGCCAGCGCCGCCCACGCCTCCACCAGATCGGTCGTGCGCCGCAGCGGATTGTGCCGCCACCGCCAGATCCCACGCATCGCTCCCACCGCGTCCCCCCGTCTTCCTTCTCCGTGATAGCCCTCCCGCCGGCCGGTTACGCGCCGAACGCCTGCAAAGAGAGCGACCTCACCCTTTCGGTACATCGGCCCCGCGACCGTCCGCGCCCCGGCGCACCGCGACCGTCCGCAGCCGGTACCGGGCCCGAGCGGGCCGGGGACCCGGTCACTCCAGGACCGTGACCGGGTCCCCGACCCGCACGACGCCCGTGGTCAGGGGCACCAGGTACTGGCCGAACACCAGTTGCGAGCCGAAGCGGCGGACGCGGCCGAGGGTGAGCAGCGGCTCCCGCCCACGGCGGGCGGTCTCCTGGTCGGTGGTGGTCACCACGCACCGCCCGCACGTCCGGGCGACGCGGAGGTGGACGCCGCCGACGGCCAGGCGGTTCCATCCGTCCTCGGCCCAGGCCGCGAAGCCGTCCACCATCAGGTTGGGGCGGAAGCGGTTCATCGGCAGCGGGCCCTCCCCGGGGTGGTCGCCCCGCGCCACCTCCGCGTTGAGCGCCTCGAGCGAGGCGAGGGTGGTCAGCAGCAGGGGGTAGCCGTCCGCGAAGGAGACGGTCTCGCCGGGCAGGGCGTACTCGGGGTCGACCGGACGGACGACCGCCGGGTCGTCCATGTGCAGCAGGCGCACGGGGGCGTCCAGATAGGCGCTGCACCAGGCGTGCGCCGCCTCCTCGGCGAGCACTCCCCGCACCCGGGCGCCGAAGACGTCCACCTCCGCCGCCCCGGAGGCCGCCGGGTCGGGCACGGGAACCGACAGCGGCTCCATGCCGGGCGCGGACAGACGGACGCCGCCGGGCAGGAGCTCGGCGGCGGCCAGGGCCAGACGGGGATGCCGGCGCCGGGTGACGACCTTTCCCCCGTCGTCGACCAGGGCCCAGCGCCGGTCCCCCTCCGGCCCCCAGGGCTCGATCAAGGCCTCCCGGAGAGGGTGTCCCCGGAAGGCCTTGACCGGATGTACGTGAATCGAATGAACTTCCGCTTTCCCCATGCGGTCATCGTGCCATCGGGCCCGGACCGCCCTCCCGGTTCAGTAGCCGCGGTACTCCTGCTGGCCGTACTGCGGCTGGTAGGAGACCGGCGCCTGCTGGCCGTACTGCGGGGTGTACGGGGCCTGCTGACCGTACGGGGCCTGCTGCTGCGCCGGAGCCGGGGCGGGGCGCGGAGCGGCCGGACGCATCGCCTCGTACCCGGTGCCGGCGTGCGGCGCGGGACGGGGCTGCTGCTGCGTCGGGTAGCCGCGCGGTCCGGCCGCCTGCTGCGGGATGTACGGGGCCGGGACCGGCGAGGGCGCCGGAGGCAGCGCGGCCTGGGCGGCGGGGAGCGCCGGGTGCGCCTGCGGGTACCCGTAGGACGGCGCGGGCGGCTGAGGGGCCGGCGGCTGGTAGGACGGGCCCGACGGCAGGGCGGGCAGGGCCGGCAGGTGGCTGCCGCCGGCGCCGTAGGAGGAGTGGGTGGTGTACGACGGCGTGTCGTACATCGGCGGCACCCGGATGGGCGCGATCTGAGGGGTACCCCGCTCGGCGACCAGGGAGTCGTAGATCGGGGTGTCCGGGAACGCGGCTGAGGAATAGCCGCCGCCGTAAGGGGAGCGGGGGGAGGTCATACCCATAAGTTAAGCCCACGATGTGGTCGTTGGGGAGACAGATAAGAAGGTTGTTTTCCGTGTCGGCGGTGATGTTGGATACCCAATCCGAGCGAATTTGGCAAAAAGGGGCTTCCTGTCCATCGCGAATCGTGTATGAGGGCCGGTATCGGACACGTTACCCACGGTTAACTTCAGTCACGGGAGCGTTCCCTGAGAGCGTTACGGGGGATTTGTGGCAGTCCGTCAGGCGTCCTGGCCGCTGGTGCCCGTTCGGCCGTTCGGAGCCCTCCGCGAACGGGTGACGGAAAGGGGCTCGGGGCGGCCGTAGGTGCGCCCCTTCCAGGCCGCGCCCCGCCCCCGGCAGTGGCGCACCGCGGAATCCACCGTCATCAGCGTGTAGAGCGACGCGGTGAACGGCAGCAGCACCGCCGCCCAGGGCGGCTGCCGGTGGTACCGCACCATCGGCAGGTAACTCGCCGCCATCAGCAGCCAGGCCGCGCCCCCGCAGACCGCCGCGGCCGGCACACCCGCCACCAGACCGGCCGCCAGGGCCGCCGGCGGCGCCAGGTAGACCAGGCACAGACCCGCCGCCGTGCCCGCCAGGAGCGCGGGGCTGTGGCGCAGTTGGGCGTAGGCGCTGCGCGCCACCATCCGCCACAGGTCCCGCAGCCGGGGGTACGGGCGCACGCTGACCACGCCGTCGGCCAGCCCGAGCCAGATCCGCGCGCCGGGGGAGCGCCCCTTCACCGCACCCGCCAGCGCCACGTCGTCGATCACCGCGCCCCGGATCGACTCCGGGATCCCCGCCTCCTCGGCGGCCGAGGCGCGCAGCAGGACGCAGCCCCCGGCGGCCGCCGCGGTCCGGCACTCCGGCCGCGCCACCCGGCGGAAGGGGTAGAGCTGCGCGAAGAAGTACACGAAGGCAGGCACCACCAGACGCTCCCAGGCGCCCGCCACCCGCAGCCGGGCCATCAGCGACACCATGTCGAAGCCGCCGGTGACCGCGGCGGAGACCAGGGAACGCAGGCTGTCCGGTGCGTGCGCGATGTCCGCGTCGGTCAGCAGCACGAACTCGGGGGAGCCGGCACGCGCCACGGCGAGCCCGTGCCGGACCGCCCAGAGCTTGCCGGTCCAGCCGTCCGGCGGCTCGCCGGGCGAGGCGACGGTCAGCGGCAGCCCTCCGGGGCGGCGGGCCATCTCCCGGGCCAGGTCGCCGGTGCCGTCGGTGCTGCCGTCGTCCACCAGTACCACGGAGGCCTCGCCCGGATAGTCCTGGGCCAGCAGCGACGGCAGGCTGAGCGGGAGGACGTCCGCCTCGTCGCGGGCCGGGACCACGACCGCCACCCTCGGCCACGCCGCCGGCTCCCGCCGCTCGGGGAGCCGCACGTCGGTGCGCCAGAAACGCCCGTGGCCGAGCAGCAGCCAGAGCCAGACGGCGAGGGACACGGCGGAGATCCACACCACGACGCTCATCGCCGCAGTCTGCATCACGGAACCGGGCGCTCCACGCCCATCGACTATGGTGACGGAGTGAAGATCGCGCTCATGGACTCCGGAATCGGGCTGCTGGCGGCGGCCGCCGCGGTGCGCCGGCTGAGGCCCGACGCCGATCTGGTCCTCTCCTCCGACCCCGGCAGCATGCCCTGGGGCCCCCGCGGCTCCGAGGACATCGCCCGGCTCGCCCTGGCCGTCGCCGAGGCCGCCGCGGCCCACCGCCCCGATGCCCTGATCGTGGCCTGCAACACCGCGTCGGTGCACGCGCTGCCCACGCTCCGGGCCCACCTGGAGCCCGCGCTGCCGGTCGTCGGCACGGTGCCCGCGATCAAGCCCGCGGCCGCCGGCGGGGGCCCGGTCGCCATCTGGGCCACCCCCGCCACCACCGGCAGTCCTTACCAGCGTGGGCTGATCGAGCAGTTCGCCGCGGGTGTCGACGTCACCGAGGTGCCCTGCCCCGGCCTGGCGGACGCGGTCGAGCACGCCGACGAGACCGCCGTGGAGGCCGCCGTCGCGGCCGCCGCCGCACTCACCCCGGCGCGGGTGCGCACCGTGGTGCTGGGCTGCACCCACTACGAACTGGTCGCCGGACGGATCGGCGCCGCCCTCGAGCGCGTCGTCGGCCACCGGCCCGAGCTGCTCGGCTCCGCGGGCGCGGTCGCCGCCCAGGCTCTGCGGCGCGTCGGCGAGCGTCACGCCGCTGCGGGCGACGCCGGCGCGGAGAGCGGCGCTGCCCCGGCCGGCTCGGGCACGCTGACCGTGCTGCACGGCGGCGTCGAGTCGCGGCTCACCGAGGCCGCCCTCTTCTACGCCGAGGGCCGCGGACTCCGCGAGGTCAGCGCGGCGCGCTGAGCCACCATGGCGCCGGCCGCGCGGCCGGCGCGGAACCGGGGCGAGGCCGGCGTCGGGCGCTGAGGCGCCGCGCGGGCGATCGCGGTTCCGGGCGAGGCCGACGGCAGCGCCGAGATGCCGCGTCGGTGGCAGCCGGGCCGGGCGAGACCAACGTCACCGGACCGGGGCCGGGCCGGAGGCAGAGCGGCCCGGGTACCGTCGAAGCCGTCCGACTCCTCCCGGTTCTCGCCGGTTTCCGCCCGCCCGGCGGCGATACACCGTCCTCGGCACCCCGCCGACCGGTCCGCCGGCCTGATCCGGGCCTCTGACATGCGCCTTAGACTCCACCAGGTGACCGTCACCGCACCCACCACCGAAGCCTCGGGCGACCAGCCCGCGGGCGGGTCCGCCGCGCCCCGCGGCCGGACCGCGGCCCGGCTTCGCCGGCTCCTGCCGGCCGTGGCCGCCGTCCTCTCCGGCCTGCTGCTCTACGCGAGCTTCCCCCCGCGCACCCTGTGGTGGCTCGCCCTGCCCGCCTTCGCCGTCCTCGGCCAGGCGCTCCGCGGCCGCCGCTGGAAGCCCGCCCTCGGGCTCGGCTACCTCTTCGGCCTCGGCTTCCTGCTGCCGCTGCTGGTGTGGACCGGCATCGAGGTCGGTCCCGGGCCGTGGCTCGCCCTGGTCGCCGTGGAGGCCCTGTTCCTCGGCCTCACCGCGGTGGGCGTCGCGGCCGTGTCCCGGCTGCCCGCCTGGCCCCTGTGGGCGGCGGCGGTGTGGACGGCCGGCGAGGCCGTGCGGGCGCGTTTCCCGTTCGGGGGCTTCCCCTGGGGCAAGGCCGCGTTCGGCCAGGCCGACGGCGTCCTGCTTCCGCTGGCCGCCCTGGGCGGCACCCCGCTGCTCGGCTTCGCGGTGGTGCTCAGCGGCTTCGGACTCTGCGAGGCGGTCCGGCAGGCGTGGTCGGCACGCCGCACCCGGATCGTGCGCCGCGGCGCCGCGGTCGCCGCGCTGCTGAGCCTGCTCGCCCCGTTCGGCGCCGCGCTGGTCGCGCGCGCCGCGGTGGACGCCGGCGCCGAGGACGGCACGGCCACCGTCGCCGTGATCCAGGGCAACGTGCCGCGCCTGGGCCTCGACTTCAACGCCCAGCGGCGCGCGGTGCTCGACTACCACGTCCGTGAGACCGAGCGCCTCGCCGACCGCATCGCGGCAGGCGAGGCGGAGCGGCCCGACCTGGTGCTGTGGCCGGAGAACTCCTCGGACATCGACCCCTTCGCCAACGCCGACGCCGCCGAGGTCATCGACCGCGCCGCCAAGGCCGTGGGCGCCCCGATCGCCGTCGGCGGCGTGGTCGAGCGGGACGGCAAGGTCTACAACGAGCAGATCCTCTGGGACCCCGAGAAGGGCCCGGTCGACACCTACGACAAGCGGCAGACCCAGCCCTTCGGTGAGTACCTGCCGCTTCGCCCCCTGATCGGCGCGATCAACGAGACCTGGACCAGCATGGTCCGGCGGGACTTCAGCCGCGGCACCACCCCGGGCGTCTTCGAGATGAACGGCACCGGCGTCGGGCTCATCACCTGCTACGAGGCCGCCTTCGACTGGGCGGTGCGCGACACCGTGACCTCCGGCGCCCAGCTGCTCTCGGTGCCGAGCAACAACGCCACCTTCGGCCGCAGCGAGATGACCTACCAGCAGCTCGCCATGTCCCGGGTGCGGGCCGTCGAGCACGGCAGGACGGTGACCGTGCCGGTGACCAGCGGGGTCAGCGCGATCATCCTGCCCGACGGCCGGGTGACCGCGCGCACCGGCATGTTCGTCCCCGGCACCCTCGTGCAGGAGGTGCCGCTGCGGTCCTCCAGCACCCCGGCGACCACCCTGGGCACGCTGCCCGAGTGGGCCCTGGTCCTGGTCGGCGCCGCGGGCGTCGCCTGGGCGGTCGGGCGCACCGTGCGGACCCGGCGGGCCGACACGGGCCGATAGGGTTCGAAGCATGGCAACTCCGGACTTCATCCGCACGCTGCGCGCCAGCGCCGGGCACCAGCTGCTGTGGCTGCCCGGCGTCACCGCGATCGTCTTCGACGAGGACGGCGGCCGCGTCCTGCTCAACCGGCGCGCCGACACCCGCCGCTGGGCGGTGATCGGCGGCATCCCCGACCCGGGGGAGGAGCCCGCGGCCTGCGCCGTGCGCGAGGTGTTCGAGGAGACGGCCGTGCGCTGCGTCCCGGAGCGGGTGCTGAGCGTGCAGGCGCTCAAGCCGGTGACCTACGAGAACGGCGACATCTGCCAGTACATGGACATCACCTTCCGCTGCCGCGCGGTGGGCGGCGAGGCCCGGGTGAACGACGACGAGTCCCTGGACGTGGCCTGGTTCCCGGTGGACGCCCTGCCGGAGCTCGACGCGTGGGCCGTGACGCGGATCAAGCAGGCGCTGTCGGACGCCCCCACATGGTTCGACCCTATGAGCTGAGCCGGAAGTATGGTCGCTGACCACATGGGTCGGGGTGGGGCGGCTGCCTAGGGTCTGACCATGACCGAGCAGCCCAGCACCCCCGGGGGCCTCGACTCCCCCCTCGATCCGTCCCCGCCCGACCTCTGCGGCCGCACCGCCCTGGTGACCGGCGCCGCCGGCGGCATCGGGCGCGCCTGCACCCTGCGTCTGGCCGCGGCCGGCGCCACGGTGCGGGCGGTGGACCGTGACGGACACGGCCTCGCCGAGCTGGCCGGGCAGGCGTCCGGGCTCAAGGGGACCGTCGAGCCCCAGATCCTCGACCTCACCGACCTGGACGCCGCCGAGCGGGCCGCCGCCGGCGTCGACGTGCTGGTCAACAACGCCGGGATCCAGCTGGTGCGGCCGGTGCACGAGTTTCCGCCGGACGTCTTCCACACCGTGCTCACGGTGATGCTGGAGGCCCCGTTCCGCCTCATCCGCGGGGCGCTGCCGCACATGTACGAGCGGGGCTGGGGGCGCATCGTCAACATCTCCTCCGTGCACGGCCTGCGCGCGTCCGCCTTCAAGTCGGCCTATGTGTCCGCCAAACATGGGCTGGAGGGCCTCTCCAAGACGGTGGCCCTCGAGGGTGCGCCCCATGGCGTCACCTCGAACTGTGTGAACCCCGGCTATGTGCGCACCCCGCTGGTCGAGCAGCAGATCACCGACCAGGCGGCGGTGCACGGCATCCCCGAGGACCGGGTGGTCTCCGAGATCCTGCTCCGCGACACCGCCGTGAAGCGGCTGATCGAACCGGCCGAGGTCGCCGAGACGGTGGTCTTCCTCTGCGGCCCGGCCGCCGCCACGATCACCGGATCGTCGTACGTGATGGACGGTGGCTGGACCGCCCACTGACCGGCTTGAACCATTGCGCGCGGGGCGGCGGACCACTGCCGTCCCGCGCCCGAGAGGCCGTTGTCCACAGGGGTGTCCCAGGGCCCCGGCCATGGTGAATCCTGTGCCCATGCCCCACGATCACCCGCAGAGCGTGCCGCCGCCGGTCGCCCGGCCGTCCGCGGAACCGTCCGCTCCACCCCGGCCCGCCGACGCGGCGGCCGCGGCGCCGTCCGGCGCCCCCGACGCCGCGTCCGCCACGGGGCCCGTACCGGCGTCCGCCGTCGAGCCCGGTCCCGAGGCGGCGGCCAAGACCCCGGCCGTGCCCGGTCCGGCCGCGGCACCCGACGCCGGGGACGGCGAGGCGGCGGGCGGGGCCGAGACGCCCTTCCTGGAGCTGCTGGCCCGCGGCGCCTCCGCCGACGCCTACGACCGCCCGGTGCTGGTCGCCCGGGCCGAGGGGCGTCCCGCCCCCGAGGTCGCCGCCCTGCGCCGGGCCCGGGACCTCGCCCTGCGGGTGCGCTCCGAACTCGAGGGCCGGCGCCGCCGCGAGGAGGAGCTCTCCGCGCTCTTCGCCACCGCCCACGACCTGGCGGGCCCCCGCGACCTCGACGCCGTGCTGCGGGCCATCGTCCAGCGAGCCCGCTCCCTCCTCGGCACGGACGTCGCCTACCTCTCCCTGCACGACCCGGCCCGGGGCGACACCTACATGCGCGTCACCGAGGGGTCCGTCGCCGCTCGGTTCCAGCAGCTGCGCCTGGGCATGGGCGAGGGGCTCGGCGGCCTGGTCGCCCAGACGGCGCGGCCCTACGTCACCCAGGACTACTTCAAGGACGAGCGGTTCCTGCACACCGGGACCATCGACGCCGGCGTCCACGACGAGGGCCTGGTCGCCATCCTCGGCGTCCCCCTGATGCTGGGCGACCACGTCATCGGCGTGCTGTTTGCCGCGGACCGCCGCGCCCGCGTCTTCGAACGCGGCCAGATCGCCCTGCTCAGCAGCTTCGCCGCCCTCGCCGCGGCCGCCATCGACACGGCCAACCTGCTCACCGAGACGCGCTCCGCCGTCGCCGAGCTGGAGCGGGCCAACGAGATCATCCAGGACCGCAGCGCCGTGATCGAGCGCGCCTCCGAGGTCCACGACCGCCTCGCCGAACTGGTACTGCGCGGAGGCCAGGTGCACGACGTGGCCGCCGCCGTCTCGGAGGTGCTGGACGGCTCGGTGTCCTTCGCCGACATCACCGCCGTCCCCGCCCAGGCGTTGGAGGCGTCCCGCGCCGAGGGCCACGCAGTGCCGCACGGCGACGACTGGATCGCCGCCGTGACCGCGAGCCGTGAGCTCCTCGGCGCCCTCGTGCTGCGCGGACACCCCGTCCTCGACCCGGTCGACCAGCGCACCCTGGAGCGCGCCGCCATGGTGACCTCCCTGCTGCTGCTCGCCCGCCGTTCCGCCGCCGAGGCCGAGCAGCGGGTCCGCGGCGAGCTCCTCGACGACCTCCTCGACGCCCGCGACCACGACCCCCGGCTGCTGCGGATGCGCGCCGCCCGTCTGCACGCCGACCTCGACGTCACCCACGTCGTCCTCGCGGCCCGGCTGGACGCCACCGCGCCCGGCGGCGACGCGGAGGCCGAGGCCCGCCGCAGGCTCTGGTCCGCCGCCTCCCACCTCGCCTCCACCCGGCACGGCCTGGCCGCCGCCCGCGACGGCGGGACGGTGCTGCTGCTCCCGCTGCCGTCCGGCCACAGCGCCACCGCGCTGGCCCGCGACGTCGCGCGCAGGCTGAGCACGGCGGTGCACGACGCGGTCACCGTCGGCGCGTCCGCGCCGCAGGAGGTGCTGTCAGCGGGGCCCGACCAGGTGGCGGTCGCCTACCAGGAGGCCCGCCGCTGCCTGGACGCGCTGCGGCTCCTCGGCCGGCCCGGCGACGGCGCGGCCGCCGAGGACTTCGGCTTCGTCGGCCTGCTGCTCGCCGGTGACCGGGACATCTCCGGCTTCGTGGACCGCACGATCGGCGAGGTGATCTCCTACGACGAGCGGCGCGGCACGGACCTGGTGCGCACCCTCGACGCCTACTTCGCCTGCGGGATGAGCCCCGCCCGCACCAAGGACGCGCTCCACGTCCACGTCAACACGGTGGCGCAGCGCCTCGAGCGGGTGGGCCGCCTGCTCGGCGAGGACTGGCAGCGCCCCGACCGGGCCCTGGAGATCCAGCTCGCCCTGCGCCTGCAACGCCTGGCCTCGGCACCGCGCGGCTGACCCCGGCGTGGTGCGCGAGGTCCCGCGCACAACGCCGAGGCCCCGCACACCACTCGGGTGTGCGGGGCCTCCGCCGTACCCGGGGGCGGCCGGTGGGCCGCCCCCGGGCCGGGCGTCAGACGGTCTGCTCGCTGCGCGCCGCGTCGGCCGGCGCGGTGGGGGAGCCCGCCGTCGCGGTGCCGGTGCCGTCGATGTCGTTCAGGTCGCGGTCGCGAGTCTCCTTCGCGACGGCCACCGCGATCAGCGTGATGACCGCCGCGGCGATCACGTACAGCGAGATCGGCGTGGACGTGCCGTAGCTCGTCAGCAGCGCGGTCGCGATCAGCGGAGCCGGGGCGCCCGCCGCCACCGAGGCGAACTGCGCGCCGATCGAGGCGCCCGAGTACCGCACCCGGGTGGAGAACAGCTCGGAGAAGAACGCGGCCTGCGGCGCGTACATGGCACCGTGCAGGACGAGCCCCACCGTCACCGCGGTCAGCAGGGCGAGGAAGCTGCCCGAGTCGATCAGCGCGAAGAAGGGGAACACCCACAGGCCGATGCCGGCCGCGCCGAGCATGTAGACCGGGCGGCGGCCCCAGCGGTCGGACAGCGCGCCCCATGCGGGAACCGCGCAGAAGTGGATCGCGGAGCCGATCAGCACCGCGTTCAGCGCGGTCTGCTTGGACATCTCGGCCGCCTCGACGGCGTACACCAGGATGAACGCGGTGATCACGTAGAACGAGATGTTCTCCGCCATGCGGGCGCCCATCGCGATCAGGATGTCCTTCCAGTGGTACCGGAAGACGGCGACCAGCGGGAGCTTCTCGGCGGCGCCCTCGGCCTTGCGGGCGTCGGCGGCGGCGAGCGCCTGCTTGAAGACGGGCGACTCGTCGACCGACAGGCGGATCCACAGACCGACCATGACCAGCACGCCGGACAGCAGGAACGGGATGCGCCAGCCCCAGGACTCGAAGGCGCTCTCCGACAGGGTGGCGGTCAGCAGCGCCAGCACGCCGGTGGCCAGCAGCTGGCCGGCCGGCGCGCCGGTCTGCGGCCACGAGGCCCAGAAACCGCGCCGCTTGGGATCGCCGTGCTCCGACACCAGCAGCACCGCGCCGCCCCACTCGCCGCCGAGCGCGAAGCCCTGCACCAGCCGGAGCACCGTCAGCAGCACAGGGGCCGCCGCGCCGATCGTGGCGTGGGTCGGGAGCAGGCCGATCAGGAAGGTCGCGCCGCCCATCATCAGCAGGCTGATCACCAGCAGCTTCTTCCGGCCCAGCCGGTCGCCGTAGTGACCGAACACCAGGGCGCCCAGCGGGCGTGCCAGGAAGCCGACCGCGTAGGTCAGGAACGCCAGGAGGGTGCCGACGAGTGGGTCCTCGTCCGGGAAGAACAGGGTGTTGAACACCAGCGCGGCGGCCGAGCCGTAGAGGAAGAAGTCGTACCACTCGATGGTGGTGCCGATGAGACTCGCGGCGACGATCTTCTTCAGGCTGTTCGGCGTCGGAGGCGCGGGCGCGGCTGCCGGTGAGGCCATGGTGACCACTTCCAGAAAGGGGATGGGGACGTCTACGTGTCGCCACACCGTAGGAATCCGCAGGTCAGGCGCACATGTGGCGGGGCAACATAGTTCGGGGGTTGGTTATGCGTGTGGCCACCATGCCTGCCCAGGGAGCGAAACGGAGGGGCGGGGTGGTGGCCTACACCGCGTACGTAACGAAGCGCGCAGCCAGGAACCACGCCGACGCCCGGCAGCCCGACGCCCGGCTGCCCGACGCCCGGCGGCATGACGGCATGACGGCACGGCGGCACGGCGGTTCGACGCACGTCATGCCGTCAGGGGATCAACTCGACTCACGGACCACGAGTTCGTTCGGCATGATCACCGGGCTGGTGGGGCCGCCGTCGATGAGGCTGAGGAGGAGGTGGACGGCGGCGGTCGCCTGGTCGGCCATCGGGCTGCGCACCGAGGTGAGCGCGGGGGTGGTGTAGGAGGCGGCCTCTATGTCGTCGAAGCCGACGACGGCGACGTCTTCGGGGACGCGCCGTCCCGCTTGGTGGAGTGTGCGCAGGGCGCCGATCGCCATCAGGTCGTTGGCGGCGAACACGGCATCGAGCTCGGGGTCGTCCTCCAGGAGCTGGCGCATGGCCGCGGCGCCGGACGCCCTGGTGAAGTCCCCCAGTGCCACGATGGAACGCCGGCCGGTGCCGCGCAGAGTGTCGCGGTAACCGTCGAGACGTTCGCGGGCCTCGTGGAGCTCGAGCGGCCCGGTGATGGTGGCGATACGGCGACGGTCGCGCTCCAGGAGGTGACGCACGGCCAGTGCCGCTCCGCCGGCATTGTCCAGGGCCACGTACGGGACGTTCGGCGCGGATGTCCGGTTGAAGGAGACGACCGGCAGGCCCTGTCTGGCCAGGGCGGCGGGCAGCGGGTCCGTGCCGTGCAGAGCGACGAGCAGCACGCCGTCCACGTGCCCGCCGGCGATGTGCTGCTCCACTCTCGTGCGGCTCTGGTCCGATTCGGCGAGCATCAGCACCAGCCGCTTCCCGGCGGTCTCCAGTTCCCTGCTGACGGCACGGACCACGGCGGAGAAGAGGGGGTCGTCGGAGACGACTCCCTGGGGCGGGTCGGAGACGACCACGGCAAGGGTGTCCGTGCGACGGGTGACGAGGTTGCGTGCCGCCCCGTTGGGGACGTAACCCAGTTCCTGGACGGCTCGCATGACGATGTCGCGGATCTGGGGGGCGACCGTCGTCTCGCCGTTGATGACGCGGGAGACGCTCGACTTGGACACACCCGCCCGGGCGGCGACCACCTCAAGAGTGGGGCGCTTCATGCCTGTCCGTCCTTGGCGCCGTCGCCGGGGTCACTGCTCGGGGAGAGGTGTCTCATCAGGGTGACCTCCGGCTCTGCGTCATGGCGATGCGATCAGCGTATCCGCAGGCGAGAGCGGAGTGAGCGTCCTGAGACCTCAACTCTCTTTGCACGACGCCTGTGTTGTCCGCCCCGCGCGAGAGTCGTGAGAAATCGCTCCCCGGGCGGGACGCGCCGGTTCCGGCCACGTTCCTCCTGGATGACAGGTCCCTTGACAGTCGTGACCGACCCCTCCATTCTCCGTTGAGGGAGCGCTCCCTCAGCCCGCCAACGCCAGAGGAGTCGCACGTGCAAACCCTCTTACGTCGCTTCGGCCTGCTTCTGGCCGTCGCGTCCTCACTGCTCGCCTTCGTCGCCCTGCCGGCTCCCGCCGCTCAGGCGGCGGACGTGTTGCTCTCCCAGGGGAAGACCGCCACCGCCTCGAGCACGGAAGGCGTCTTCAGCGCCCGCAGCGCCGTCGACGGCGACGCCGGCACCCGGTGGTCCAGCGCGTTCGCGGATCCCCAGTGGATCCGGATCGACCTCGGAGCCACGGCCCGGATCAGCCGGGTCGCCCTCAACTGGGAGACCGCGTACGGCAAGGCGTTCAGGATCGAGGTGTCGAACGACGCCGCCAGGTGGACCGTCGTTCACCAGACGGCCACGGGTACCGGCGGCGCCCAGAGCCTGTCCGTCTCCGGCAGCGGGCGTTACGTCCGCATGTACGGCACCGAGCGAGCCACTGCCTACGGGTACTCCCTGTGGGAGTTCCAGGTGTTCGGCGCCTTCGGGTCCGGCGACCCGGGCGGTGACACCGACAAGCTGCTCTCCTACGGCAGGACGGGCGCGGCCTCTTCGTCACAGACCGACTCCAACTGCTGGGAGTGCTCGCCCGCCAGGGCTTTCGACCGCGATCCGGCCTCACGCTGGGCGACGAGTCCCACCACGGGGTGGACGGATCCGGGCTGGATCTCCGTCGACCTCGGCGCGACGGCGCAGATCGACAAGGTGGTGCTGCAGTGGGATCCCGCCTACGCCAAGTCCTTCCAGATCCAGGTCTCGCCGAACGGGTCCGACTGGACGCCGATCTATTCGACGACCGCCGGGACGGGGTTCAAGCAGACCTTGTCCGTCTCCGGCAGCGGGCGTTACGTCCGCATGTACGGCACCGAGCGCGCCACCCCGTACGGCTACTCGCTGTGGGAGTTCCAGGTGTACGGCACCGGCGGTGACCCCGTACCGGCCCCGCCCCTGCCGAGCGACCCCGCGAACCCGCCCCGGCTGGTGTGGAGCGACGAGTTCGACGGAGCCGCCAACAGCAGGCCCGACGCCTCGAAGTGGCGGCCGGACCCCGGCACCGGACCCAACAACGAGTTGGAGTACTACACCGACCGCACCGCCGCCCTGGACGGGTCCGGGCACCTGGTGATGGAAGCACGCAAGGAGACGACCGCCGGATCGACGTGCCCGCGTGATCCGCTGAGCGGGAGCGGCACCTGCCAGTACACGTCGGCGCGGATCAACACGGGTGCGACGTTCCAGTTCACCTACGGACGTGTCGAGGCCCGCATCAAGGTGCCCAAGGGCAACGGCCTGTGGCCCGCGTTCTGGATGATGGGCGCGGACTTCCTCACGGGCCGACCGTGGCCGTACAACGGCGAGGTCGACATCGTGGAGGTGCTCGGCAAGGACGTGAAGACCGCGTACTCGACCGTCCACGCACCGGCCTACAACGGTGGAGGCGGGATCGGAGCGCCGTACACGCTGCCCGGGAACGCCGACTTCTCCGACGACTTCCACACCTGGACCGCCGACTGGAACAGCAAGGGCATCACCTACAGCCTGGACGGCCGGACCGTTTTCTCCCTCGACAAGGACGAGGTGGAGCGGACCCGCGGACCATGGATCTTCGACCACCCGCACTACATGATCCTCAACCTGGCGGTCGGAGGGGACTGGCCGGGCCCGCCGGACGCCGGTACGCCCTTCCCCTCGAAGATGCTCGTCGACTACGTGAGGGTCTACCAGTAGTCGCTCCGGGCTCCGGGCTCCGGGCTCCGGGCTCCGGGCTCCGGGCGACGCGAAGCGCCCGCGCCGCACCACACCCAGGGCACGATCCTCCGGTCTGCTGCCCTGCCCCCTTATCCCACGGCCGTGCCCGCAAGGAGCCGGCCGTGCCGTTCCCTCTCGATCCGACGCACGTGAGGAAGTGACATGGGCAGACATTCCCTCTCGCTGTACACGCTGTTCGCGGGCGCTTTGGCGGTGGTGCTGGCCGCCGCCCTGAGTCTGACGGTCTCGGCTCAGCAGGCGCAGGCCGCCACGGTCACGGTCCAGGCCGAGTCCTACGCCGCCCAGTCGGGCGTCGTGCTGGAGGCGACCGGGGACACCGGTGGCGGGCAGAACGCGGCGTTCCTCGCCGACGGCGACTGGATGCGTTTCGACAACGTCGATCTCGGCGCGGCCGGTCGCCTGACCGTGTCCGCCAGGATCGCCTCCGCCACCGGCTCGGGCACGGTGGAGTTGCGCACCGGCAGCCTGGCCGGTCCGCTGCTCGCCGTCGTGCAGACGTCCCCGACCGGGGGCTGGCAGAGCTGGGTGACCCGGACGACCGAGGTCACCACCCACCCCACCGGGTCGCAGACCGTGTTCGCCGTGCTGCGCGGCGCGACCGGCGGCGACTTCCTCAACATCAACTGGTTCTCCTTCGCCGGTGCGGGGGACGGCACAGCGACCGGATGGGTCCCTGTCGACCAGGCCAGATGGAACGCCCAGCTGGCACAGTTCCGTGCGATGACTCCGGCCGCGGTGCCCGCCGGGACGGTCCGTGTTCCGGAGTTCAACGCCACCTGCACCTACAGCCACTCCAAGCCGGACGACCCCATCGTCCTGCCGGGCCTTCCCGGCGCGTCCCACATGCACAGCTTCTTCGGCAACAGGAGCACGGACGCGTTCTCCACCACCCAGTCGCTGCTGGCCGCCACACCGACCACCTGCGCCCCCGCCAAGGACCTCTCGGCGTACTGGATTCCCACCCTCTACGAAGGCGACAAGGCCGTCGAGGCAGAGGGCATGATCGTCTACTACGGTTCGCGGTTGCCCGATCCGTCGGTGACCGTGCCCTTCCCCGAGGGATTCCGCATGATCGCGGGCGATGCCAAGGCGCAGACGCCCACGCCCGCGGGATCTCCCGGACAGTTCTGGTGCGCCGGCGAGGGCGGCGAGACCGGCCGCAGCGCCGACGGCAACTGGCCGGTCTGCGCCCCGAAGGCCCACCTCACCCACCAACTCGTCTTCCCCGACTGCTGGGACGGGAAGCACCTGGACAGTCCCGACCACAAGTCGCACGTCGCGTTCGCCTACGACGGCAAGTGCAGCGGCGCCTACCCCGTCGCCATACCGAACCTCTCCTTCGTCGTCAGCTACCCCACCGGTGGCAGCGCGGCAGGTTTCCGGCTGGCCTCGGGCATGGCGTCGTCCATCCACGGCGACTTCTTCAACGCCTGGGACAACGCCGCGCTCGGGCAGCGTGTGAAGGACTGCATCACCCAGAAGGCCAAGTGCAACTCCGCCGGCACCTTCTGACCCTGCGGTCGGCATGCGCCGTGGCCGCGGTACTGCTGGCTGTCGGCTGCTCCACGCAGCCGCCGGCCGGCACGTCGCCGCAGGCCACCGGCGCATCGCCGGCGGCCGCCGGTGTGTCCCCGCCGGCCGGCGCGTCGCTGTCGGCGGCCTTCAACGCCACCGACACCGCGTGGATCCAGCTCATGATCCCCATGGCCGAGCGTGCGCGACTCCTGACCGATCTGGCGCCTTCGCGCACGGCCGACCCGGCCCTGGCGGCGCTGGCGGCCAGGCTCGGATCGGGACTGCGCGAAGACGAGCGACGCCTGCGCGCCTTGCTGGAGCTCTCAGGCGTCCCCGACACCCGCCCGCACGAGGGGCACGACATGCCGGGCATGGTCGCCCTCACCACCATCGAGAAGGCGAGCGCCGCGAGGGGGCACGAGTTCGACGAGATTCTCACCGAGGCGCTGCGGGCCCACCTGACGCAGTCCCGGACGCTCTGCGCCGGCGAAGGCGCCAACGGCCGAGCCGGAACGGCGAAGGAACTGGCCACGACCATCGCGAGGAACACGGCCGAACAGATCACCTGGCTGGACCGGCTGCGCCCGGCGCGACCTGGGCCGGACGGCACCACGGCGAGGCCAGGGCCGTAGACGGGCGGACGGGCTTGCGCCCGAAAGCCGATCGCGTCCCTGGTCCGTGCCCGTGGGGGAGGCGTCAGTCCGTGCCCGTGGGGGAGGCGTCCGCCGTGGTCCCGCTCTCTCCCCGGGTGAAGCCGTCGAGCGCCTCGGTCAGCCGGTCGAGCAGTGCGCGCAGCGCGAGGGCGTCCTGGTGGTCGAGGCCGGTGGCCGCGGCGATGCGGGGCGGGACCCGGCGGGCCCGCTCCCGCAGGGCCTCGCCCTCGGCCGTCAGGTGGACCTGGACCGACCGCTCGTCCTCGGCCGAGCGCTCGCGGCGCACCAGTCCCGCCGCCTCCAGGCGCTTGAGCAGGGGGGACAGCGTTCCGGAGTCGAGCCGCAGACGCTCACCCAGGCCCTTCACCGGCGTCGTGCCGTGCTCCCACAGCACCAGCATCACGAGGTACTGGGGGTAGGTGAGGCCGAGTTCCTTGAGCACGACGCGGTAGACGCCGTTGAAGGCCCGCGAGGCCGCGTTCAGGGAGAAGCAGATCTGGCGGTCCAGGACGAGGAAGTCGTCCTCGAGGGCGGCGTCACCACGGCCGGTGTCGGCGGGGCGGGGCTCCTGGTGGCTCATGGGGACAAGCCTAGCCAAGGACGAGCCGCGTGCATTTTGATTGTGCGCAACTTAATTGTGTGCTTCACTTGGTCGTGCCGCGGTCACCCGACCGCGGGAACACCTGGGGAAGGCATGCACATGGACGCGCTCTACACCGCGGTCGCCACCGCCACGCACGGCCGGGACGGCCGGGCGGTCGCCTCCGACGGAAAGCTGGACGTCCAGCTGGCGTCGCCGCGTGAGCTGGGCGGCAACGGTGAGGGGACCAACCCCGAGCAGCTCTTCGCGGCGGGATACGCCGCCTGTTTCGCCAGCGCGCTGGGCGCGGTCGGCCGACAGGCGAAGATCGACGTCTCGGACGCCGCGGTCACCGGAGAGGTGTCGATAGGCAAGGAGGGCGTCGGCTTCGCCCTGGCCGTCACGCTGCGCATCGAACTGCCCGAGTCGGTGGACGAGGAGACCGGCCGCAAGCTCGTCGAGCAGGCCCACCAGGTCTGCCCCTACTCCAACGCCACCCGCGGCAACATTCCGGTGGACCTCGTCATCGAGTAGTCACGGTCCCGCGGACGGCCGTCCGTCGACGCCACGCCGACCCGCCGACCTGCCACCGACGCCCCGGCCCCTGCGGCCCGGGGCGTCAGTGGCCTGCCAGCAGTTTGACCGAGACCACCGCCAGGCCGATCACGGTGTTCAGGACGGCCGTCACCGTGGCGCGCCACGGCCCCGCCCCGACCCGCCGGCCTCCCGCGAACCCCCACAGGGCCAGCGCCGCGACCTCGCTGCCCACCGACACCCACAGTGCCGTCGTCAGTCCCAGCAGGCCG
Organism: Streptomyces sp. NPDC056600; assembly: GCF_042792855.1. NCBI lineage: Bacteria > Bacillati > Actinomycetota > Actinomycetes > Kitasatosporales > Streptomycetaceae > Streptomyces > Streptomyces sp. NPDC056600. The sequence goes on along the minus strand of NZ_JBHTVQ010000020.1, from coordinate 27,799 downwards.
GCCGCGGACAGGCCGATCATCAGCACGGGGCCGACGGCGCAGGTCAGCAGCGGGCTGCTGGTGAACAGGACGTGCTTGACCTCCCGCGGGGTCGGCCACCGCCGGTGGGCGACCGGGTGGGCCTGCAGGTCCGCGACCAGCGTCGCCAGCCACAGGCCCAGCGCGGTCACCACGACGGAGACCAGGGCGCCCGCGTGAGTGGGGTGTCCGCCCTGCGCGAGTCCCACCAGTACGGCCAGCAGGGTGAGCGAGGCGTAGATGCGCTCCTTGAGCCGCTCCTCCAGCACCTCGGCACGGCCACCGTGCGCGGCGTCGTGCGGCGGCGTGCTTCCGCTCATGGGCGCACCCCGGTGCCGCTTCGCGTCGTGATCGGCGTGTGCACCCTGGGAGCGTAGCCGGTCGGCTCCGGCGCGCCGGCCATGACCGGGGCGAGGTGCGGCACGGTCACGGGGGCGTCGGAACGCCGGGCGGAGTGGACGGCGACGAAGCGGGTGCACGGTGTGCGGACCTGCACTCCCTCAGGAGTTGGCTCCCCCGTCGGCCGACCAGGTGAAAGCCGGCCTTGGTCCATGCCTTGACGGCCCTGCGGTTGGACGCCTCGGGGTCGACGGTCACCCGGTCCCAGCCCACGACGGTATGGAGGTGCCGGACGAGGGCCCGGGCGGCGTCAGGGCCGAGCCCTCGGCCCTGTACGTCGGGCAGGAGCACCATGTCGACACCGCCTTCGTGCGGGCCGGAGACGACGTGCTGGGCGTAGCCCACGGGAACGCCGTCATCGAGCACCAGCAACGAGACCACAGCAGGGCGCCGCCCTCCGATGTACTTGGCGGCCACCTCCTCACGGGTGAGGGGCCGTCCGCCCCAGCCACGGACGAACTCGGGGTCGGCGAACCACTCGGCGAGCAGTGTCAAGTGCTCCTCCGTGGCGGGAACGAGCACCGTGGCCTCGCCCGCGATGCCGCCCATCGGAGTGTTCTGCATGGAAGCCGACTCCTTCTCCGCGCGTGTCCCGGCCATCCTTCCAGAGCGGAAATACGCGTTGCGCCGCTTCCAGGTGAGGGAGGATGCTGACTCGTCGGAGGTGGACCAAGTGACCACTCTTGCCTTGGAGCTGACCGTCCGTGACCTCGTGCAGGCGGACCTGGCGGCGTGCGGATGGGCCGGCTCCGCGCGTCATCTCGCCGTAGTGGGTGAGCAGTTGGAGCGCAGGCGGCTCGGCGAGGTGGACTACCTGGCGGTCTGCGCCCGCGCGGACGTTCCGATCGCCAAGGGCGGTGTCGACTACCGGGCCAAGGAGGGCGTGGGCACACTGTGGCAGCTCGCCGTCCACCCCGCACTGCAGTCCTGCGGCGTGGGCACGTTTCTCATCGAGGCCGCGGAGCAGCGCATCAGGGACCGAGGGTCCACCCCCGGGCGGCCTTCGTGATCCGGCCGTCCGGGGGCGGAGCGGGTGAGGAGACGTCAGCGGGAGACGTTCTCCGAGGCCGTGAGCAGGCCCAGTTCGCGGCGGGTCGGCAGACCCTCCCAGTCGCCCGGGACCGTACAGGCGAAGGCCCCGGTCGCGGACGCCGTGGTCAGCCGCTCCGACAGCGGGCGGCCCGCTAGGAGCTCGGCCAGGTAGCCGGCCACGAAGGCGTCGCCCGCCCCCACCGTGTCCACCGCGTCGACCCGCAGCGCGGGCATCCGCACCCGCTCGCCGTCCGCGACCGCCGCGCACCCGTCCGCGCCCAGCTTCACGACCGCCTGCGACGGCCCCAGCGCGCACAGCGCCGCGGCCACCTCGAGCGGATCGTCGTCCGCGGCCACGAACAGCTCGGCCTCCTCCGGCCCGGCGAACACGACGTCCGCCTCCCGGACCAGCCAGGCCAGCGCTTCCGCCGCCTGGGCCGGACTCCACAGCTTGGTGCGGAGGTTGACGTCGAAGGACACCAGCAACCCCCGCTCCCGGGCCGCCGACACCGCGTGCCGCACCGCCTCGGCGGCCGACGCCGACAGCGCCGGGGTGATGCCCGTGACATGCAGCAGACGCGCGTCGTGGAAGACCTCGTCCGGCACGTCGGCCGGGGAGAGGCGGGACCCCGCGCTGCCCGCGCGGTAGTACCAGACCCCCGCCGTCCGGGCCGTACGCCGCTCCTTGACCATCAGCCCGGTGGGCGCGCCAGCGTCCACCACCGCCCGCACGTCCAAGCCCTCGCCGCGCAGCTCGCGCAGCACCCGCTGCCCGAACGGGTCGTCGCCGACCCGCCCGATCCAGGCCGCGGACACGCCGAGCCGCCGCAGGCCGACGGCCACGTTGCTCTCCGCGCCGCCTATGCCCAGGCTCATCCCCGGCACGTGCGCCAGGGCGCCCACCCGGTCGGGCGCGAGCAGCGCCATGGTCTCCCCGAGGGTGACGACCTCAGCCACCGGACACCTCCGCCGCCGCCTCGCGCACGCTCCGCACGACCTCGCGCGCCCGCACCCGCAGCGCGCCCAGGGCGCCGCCGGACAGCGCGTCGCCGAGCAGCGGACCGCCCAGGCTGACGGCCGGGCAGCCGACCCGGATCCACTCGCCGGCACTCGCGCGGTCCACGCCGCCGGACGGGATCACCGGCATCGCCGGGAACGGCCCGTGCAGGTCCTTCACGTAGCGCGGCCCCACCGCGGACGCCGGGAACAGCTTCACCGCGCTCGCACCGGCCGCCCAGCCTGTGCGCAGCTCGGTCGGCGTCAGCCCGCCGGGCACGATCGGCACGCCCCGCTCCACGGCCGCGCGGATCAGCTCCGGGTCGGTGTGGGGCGTGACCACGTATCGCGCCCCCGCCGCCAGCACCGCGTCCAGGTCCTCGAGCGTGAGGACGGTGCCCGCGCCCACCTCGACGTCGGGCCCCAGGGAGGTCGCCAGCTCGGCGATCGCGTCGACGCCCCCGGCGGTCGTCAGCGTCACCTCGAAGCTGCGCACCCCCTCCTCGGCCAGGGCCTCCGCCGCCGGCCGCAGGTACGAGGCGTCCGCGGCGCGCAGCACCGCGATCACCCGGCTCTCCAGCAGGATCGGACTCAGGGGAATGCTCATCGGTGCTGCTCCTTCGTACGGGGCCGGCGGCGCGGAGGTGCGGAGTCCTCGCCGTCGAACAGTTCGGGGTGGCGGTCGCGGATGGTCTCGACGTCGGCGAACACCTGCCGCAGGTGGCCGCGGAGCGCGCCGTCCGCGCCGCCCTCGTCGCCCCGCTCCAGGGCGTCGACCACGTCGGTGTGCTGCTGCACCAGCAGTGTGATCCGGTCCTCCAGGGGGAGGGACAGCCGCCGAGCCCGGTCCAGGTGCGCCTTGGCGTGGCCCACCACCGACCAGGCGTCGCCGTGTCCGCCGACCGCCATGAGGCGGGCGTGGAACTCTTCGTCGAGCCGGAAGAACGTCTCCGGGTCGCCGCGCCGGTCGGCCTCGGCCTGCCCGGCCAGCAGGGCCCGCAGCTCCAGGACGTCGCGCTCGGTGGCCTGCGCCACGCCGTCGCGCAGCGCGGCCAGCTCCAGGGCCTCACGGACGAACTGGGCCGAGGCCACGGCCTGCGGCCGGATCCGCGAGACGAAGGTGCCCAGCTGCGGATAGACGTCCACCAGGCCCTCCTCGCCGAGCAGTATCAGGCTCTCGCGGACCGGGGTCCGGCTCACGCCAAGCTCGGCGGCCAGGTCGTTCTCCGACAGTGCCGCGCCGGGGCGCAGCTCCAGCCCGACGATCCGTGCCCGCAGCAGCTCGTACACCAGCTGCCTGGTGTTCCGCCCCCGCGCCCGCGCCGCGTGCAACCCGTTGACCGCCGAAGCCATCCCGGGCCTCCCCTCTTGACGTTGTCCGGTGTACTTGTATGGTAGCCGACGAACTCAGGGGCCGCAGGCATCCCGGGCGCTTCTCCCCAGCTCCCTCCCGTCCATGCGGCCGCCCCCCTGCAAGGAGGCAGGCAGATGAGCAACACCCCCGCCACGGCGTCCCCGGCCACGGCGCCCCCCGAGCCGGCGACATCCAAGGACGTCCGCCGCACCGTCGGCGCCTCGGTCGTCGGCACGGTCGCCGAGTACTACGACTTCTTCATCTACGGCACCGCGTCGGCGCTCGCCTTCAACAAGGTGTTCTTCCCCGAGGTCGACCCCACCGTGGGCACCCTCGCCGCGTTCTCCACCTACGCCGTCGGCTTCTTCGCGCGGCCCCTCGGCGGCCTGGTGTGGGGTCACATCGGTGACCGGGTCGGACGCAAGAAGGCACTGGTCTTCACGCTGCTGCTGACCGGCCTGGGCACCTTCGCGGTCGGCCTGCTGCCCACCTACGACCAGATCGGCATGTGGGCCGCCGTCATCCTGGTCCTGGTCCGCCTGATCCAGGGCTTCGGCGTCGGCGGCGAACAGGGCGGCGCGGTCCTGCTGACCGCCGAGGCGGCGCCGCCCGGCAGGCGCGGCTTCCTCGCCAGCTTCGTCCAGCTCGGCTCGCCGGCCGCCTACCTCATCCCGACCGGCCTGTTCGCACTGCTCACCACGCAGCTCTCCGAGGAGGCGTTCCTCTCCTGGGGCTGGCGGGTGCCGTTCCTGCTCAGCATCCTGGTCGTCGCCGTCGGCGTCTTCATCCGCCTGCGGGTCAGCGAGTCCGAGACCTTCCAGAAGGCCAAGGAACAGCAGAACACGCACCAGAGCGCGCCGCTCAAGCTGCTCGCCCGTGACCACAAGCGCGAACTGTTCGGCGGCCTGTTCACCAAGTTCGTCGAGGCCGCGGTCTTCCCCTTCTACACCGTCTTCCTCGTGACGTACGCCAAGGAGCACGGCGTCGACGAGGGCATGGTCCTCAACTCCGTGCTGATAGCCATCGCCTGCGAACTGCTCGCCATCCCGCTGCTCGGCCGCCTCACCGACAAGGTGGGCCGCAAGCCGGTCTACCTCACCGCCGCGGTCCTCAACCTGGTCCTGGTCGTCCCCGCGTTCAAGGCGATCGAGAGCGGCGACATGGCCGTGATCGTCGCCCTCCTGATCGCCGGCCTCGCCCTGGGCCACGCCGGCACCTACGCGCCGCAGGCCTCGTACTTCCCCGAACTGTTCCCGGCCCGCGCCCGCTACAGCGGCGTCTCGGTGGTCTGGCAGTTCGGCTCGATGATCGCCAGCGGCCCGTTCACCGTCGTGGCGGCCGCGCTGCTGATCGCCGGTGACGGATCCTTCACCTGGGTCGCCGTGTACGTCACCGCGCTGATCCTGGTCAGCATCATCGCCCTGTACTTCATGCCGGAGACCGCCCCCGGTCGGCGTGGCGGCGCCGAGTACGCCGACTGGGGCCGCGGCGAGGACGCCGCGAGCGCCTCCGCGGCCACCGCCGCCGCACCCGCCGCGCGCGTCACCACGCACGCCGGCAACTGATCCACCACACTCCCACGCTCCCCGGGAAGGGCTGCTCCATGGCCACCATCACCGAGGCGAAGGTCGTCGTGACCTCGCCCGGCCGCAACTTCGTCACCCTCAAGCTCACCACCTCCGACGGGGTGACGGGGCTGGGCGACGCCACCCTCAACGGCCGTGAACTCGCCGTCGCCTCCTACCTCCGGGACCACCTGGCCCCGCTGCTGATCGGCCGCGACGCCGACCGCGTCGAGGACATGTGGCAGTACCTCTACAAGGGCGCCTACTGGCGCCGCGGCCCCGTCACCATGACGGCCATCGCCGCGGTCGACACCGCCCTGTGGGACATCAAGGGCAAGGTCGCCGGCATGCCGGTCTACGACCTGCTCGGCGGCAAGGCCCGCGAGGGCGCCCTGGTGTACGGCCACGCGAGCGGCGCCACCGTCGGCGAACTGCTCGAGGACGTCGCCCGGTTCCAGGAGGCCGGCTACCGCGCGATCCGCGCCCAGGCGGCCGTGCCCGGCGTGGCGGGCACGTACGGCGTCCGCAAGGGAGCCGTCTACGAGCCTGCCGCGGCGGCCCTTCCCGAGGAGCAGCTCTGGGACACCGAGAAGTACCTGGACTTCGCTCCGCGCTACCTCGCCCGCATCCGGGAGGAGTTCGGCTTCGACTTCCACCTGCTGCACGACGTCCACCACCGGCTGACCCCCACCGAGGCGGGACGGCTCGGCGCGCGGCTGGAGGAGCTGCGGCTGTTCTGGATGGAGGACCCGAGCCCGGCCGAGCTGCAGGAGAACTTCCGGCAGATCCGGCAGGCCACCACCACGCCGATCGCGGTCGGCGAGGTCTTCAACTCGATCTGGGACTGCCAGCAGCTCATCACCGAGCGGCTGATCGACTACATCCGCTGCTCGGTCGCCCACGCCGGCGGCATCACCCACCTGCGGCGCATCTTCAACCTGGCCGAGCTGTACCAGGTCCGCACCGGCTCGCACGGCGCCACCGACCTCTCACCGGTCAGCATGTCCGCCGCCGTCCACCTGGACGTCACCGTGCCCAACTTCGGCATCCAGGAGTACATGGAGCACGACCCCGTCACCCACGAGGTGTTCCGCCCCACCTACGAGCTTCGCGACGGCGCCCTGCACCCGTCCGACGCTCCGGGACTCGGCGTGGAACTCGACGAGGAGGCAGCCGCGCGCTTCCCGTACGACCCCAGGTACCTGCCGGTGGGCCGCCGTTCCGACGGGTCGGTGCACGACTGGTGAGCAGGCTCCGTCTCGGCGCGCTGGCCGGACTGCCGAAGGGGACCGGCCCCCTGGTCGACCCCCGCTCCCTCGGCACGCGCGTCGTCCACCTCGGCCCGGGCGCCTTCCACCGCGCCCACCAGGCCGTCCACACCGAGCAGGCCGAGGCGCTGCACGGCGGAGGCTGGGGCATCGCCGGCTTCTCCCAGCGCGGGCGCGGCGTGGTCGAACAGCTCGCCCCGCAGGACGGGCTGTACTCGCTGACCCTGCGCACCCCCGAAGGACCGCGCACCCGCGTGGTCGGCCAGCTCCGCGAGGCGCTGCACGCGGCCGACGACGCGGACCGGCTGCGGGCCCTGCTCGCCTCCCCGGCGGTCACGGTGGTCACCCTCACCGTGACCGAGAAGGGCTACCGCCGCGCCCCCGGTGGCGGTCTCGACACCACCGACCCACTGGTCGCCGCCGACCTGGCCGGCGCGCCCGCCCCGGCGAGCGTGCCGGGGCAGCTGGCCCACGGGCTTCGCACCCGGCGCGTGGTCTGCGGGGCTCCGCTGAACGTCGTGCCCTGCGACAACATGGCCGACAACGGGCAGGTGGCGGCCCGCCTGGTCCGCGAGTTCGTCGAGGCGTCCGGCTGGGACGACCGCGACACCCTGCTCGCCTGGATCGACGAGGCCGTCGCCTTCCCCTCCACGGTCGTCGACCGGATCGTCCCCGCCGCGACCGACGCCGACCGGGACGCCGCGAGCGAGCTCCTCGGCGTCCGCGACGAGGCGGCGGTCACCGGTGAGCCGTTCACCCAGTGGGTCCTCCAGGACGCCTTCGCGGCGGACCGGCCCCGCTGGGAGGACACCGGCGCGCTCCTGGTCCCGGACGTCGCGCCCTACCAGGTGATGAAGCTGCGGCTCCTCAACGGCAGCCACACGCTGCTCAGTTGCCTCGGCCTCGCCGACGGCCGGGAGACGGTCGCCGACGCGATGACGGCGCCGTGGGCCGAGCCCGTGCTGCGCGCCTACGCCGCCGAGGTCGCGCGGAGCCTGCCGGCCGGCCTCGACGTCGACGGCTACGTGGACGGGCTGGTGGTCCGGTTCGCCAACCCGGCGATGCGCCACCAGCTGCGGCAGATCGCCACCGACGGCTCCCTCAAGGTGCCCGAACGCTGGCTTGCCCCGCTGCGGGAGCTGCGCGCGGCGGGCCACGCGGCCCCGATGCTGGCCGGCGCCGTCGCGGCGTGGGCCCGCCACACCCGCGACGAGCGGCTCGACGACCCGGCGGCGGACCGCCTGCGCGCCGCCTGGCAGGGCCACGCCGACCGGGCCGTCCCCGCCCTCCTCACCGTCCTCGGCGCCGAGGACCTCGCCGGGGACCGGCACTTCGCCGCCGAGGTGCGCGAACGCCTCGCCGCGCTGGACGCCCACGGGGCCGCGGCGCTCCTCTGACCGCGACGGCGGTCCCGCGTGGGGCTGCATGGAGCGTCGGCCCGTCACCCACGTGGTGGTGACGGGCCGACCCGGCCGGGCCGGGTCACTTCCCGGTGTGCTGCTCCACCACGTCGCAGTCGGTGTAGACCGGAGGCCGGGTCATCAGGGCCGAGAGCTGCTGGGCCAGTTCGCCGGTCTCGGGCGCGTCACTGTTGGCCATGGCCGTCTCGTGGTCCGGGAACTCCACGACGGCGAGGTAGCGGTTGCCGTTCGCCCGGTCCTTGAGCAGCATCCGGGCGGTGGGGGCCGTGGTCCGGCCTTGGGTACGGGACTGCTCCTCGTACTCGTCCATCCGCCGCCGCACCTCGTCGATGCGCTCCGTCTCGAAGTCGATGATCTGCACGAATTTCATGTCGGTGGCCACTCCTCCTGGTGCACTGACCTGCGGCTGGTGACGCCCTCCGGCCTGCGCGGCCCGGCGCCACCAGGCCAACGACCGCCCGGTCACCAGGCAACGGGAGTTCCGCCACCCGGGGCGGTCCGGGCGCCGTTCGACGGATCGGGCCGTGCCGTTCGCACGCTTCCACGGCCCTCAGCGTCCCGCGGTCCTCCGGAAGTCCAGGTCGGCATGGCGGACGGCGTGGGAGGCGGTGGAGACCGTCGCGCCGAGCATGCTGACGCAGCCGAAGAGGAGGAAGGTGGGGCCGGCGCCCCACAGCTCCACCAGGAGGCCGAAGAGCGGGAACATCACCGGGGTGATGCCGACCGCGCTGAGCGCCTGGACGGCGGCGACCCGGCCCTGGTAGGCGAGGGCGGTGTTGGCCTGCATCAGGGCCATGGCCAGACCGCCGCACAGGCCGGACACCAGTCCGGAGACGAGCGCCACGGCGACCGCGAGGGCGAGGTTCGGCATGACGCCGATCAGGCCGATGCCGGCCGAGGCGACGAGCAGGGTGATGTTGTGCCAGTGACCGGCGCGGGGGAAGCGGCCGCGCACGACGAGCAGGAGCGAGGTCGTGCAGACGCCGGTGCTGAGGGCCGCGTTCACCCAGGCACCGCCGGATGGGCCCCAGCCGCGTTCCTCGGCGAGCAGGATGACGCCGATCGCCATCGGTGGGATGCAGCCGATCATCGAGAGCAGTCCGGAGAGGACGAGCGGGCCGACGACGGGCTCATGGCGCAGGTAGACGATGCCGTCGACCAGGTCGCGGCGGGCGGTGGAGTCCGCGGCGGGCAGTTCCTCGGGCGGCAGCGGGGCGAGCCGGACCGCGACCAGGAGGAGCAGCGAGAGGGCGAAGAGGACGCCGGTCACGGCGAACGCGCCGGCGGGCCCGCCGAGCCCCATCGAGAACCCGGCGAGCGGCGGGCCGGCGATGTGGCCGGACCGCTGCACCAGGTTGCGCAGGCTCTGCACCCGCATCAACTGGTCGCGGCCGGTGAGCCGGGGCGGCATGGCTCCGACCGCCGGCATGAACAGGGCGTCCACGACGCCGAAGACCAGGGCGAGTGCGACGAGCAACCAGAGGCCGGGCGTACTGAAGGCGAGGGCCGCGGCCGCGGCGAGGATCACCACGGCGCGGACCGCGTCGGAGGAGACGACCACCAGGCGCGGGCCGAACCGGTCGGCGATCACCCCGCCGCCGAGCATGAGGATCGCCCGGGGTATCGCGCCGACCGCCATCACCAGGCCGACCTGGGCAGGCCCGGCCACCTTCTGCGCGGCCCAGCCCAGCGCCACGAAATAGGCGGCGTCGCCGACCACGGAGAAGGTGTAGGCGACGAGCCAGCGCAGGACGTTGCCGTCCCGGTGCGCCGGGGTGGAGGGAGTGACGGCCACGGCGGGCGGGGCCCCTACGTCAACGGGTTCTTCTGCTCGTGAGGTCACAAGGGCGCATGGTCTCCCACAACGCAGGTCCGCCACAACGGAGTTACGGGTCGGCTGCCATGACCCTCCGGCGACTGACCGGGGCCGCCGCCGCGGGCAGCCGCCGACAGCGGACCGGGAGCCGGCGGGAGTGCCTTCCCGTCCTGGGAGCCCCGGTTAGGCTCAGGCATGCGATCTCGGACGGACGGCATGTGGTGGGGGACGACGATCGAGGCGCCGGACCCCGCAGGTCTGGCGAAGTTCTATGCCGCGCTCCTCGGCTGGCGCGTCGGGCACGAAGAGCCGGGAACGTCCGTTGTGGCCGCCTCTCCGCAAGGACCGTTCCTCGTCTTCCAGCAGGCGGAGGGTTACCGGGCTCCGGTGTGGCCGCCTTCCGACGGTGACCAGCGTCCGATGATGCACCTCGACTTCCAGGTCGGTGACCTGGACTCAGCGGTCGCCGAGGCGGTCGTCCTGGGCGCCACCGTCGCGCGGTTCCAGCCCCGGGAGAACGTCCGCGTGCTCTTCGACCCGGCAGGCCATCCGTTCTGCCTGTGCCGCGACGACGGGTGAGCACTGCGTTTCTCCTGCTTCGTGGGAGGCGTGGGCAGGCGCCGTCCAGGCGAAGCGCCGCGGGGCGAAAAGCGGGAGTGCCCGCTACCCGAGCATGTCCAGCCACGCGCGGGACCCGCCGCCGAAGGGTCCCGTGCCGTCCCGCAGTGCGGCCCCTAGCCACTCCGCCGCCGCGGGGTAGGTGACGACGTCCGCGTGACCAACCGTCTCGGCGCGGTGATCCCGGCCCAGAGGACGCCCTGGCATCATGAGCCCCGTGCCGACGCCCCTCCGCACCGCCGGCCGTCACCGCCCGGCCGGCTCCGGCGTCCCGGAATGCTGTCGGACGGCGGCGAGGGTGGGGTAGTCGGTGTAGCCGAGCTCACCGCCCGTGTACATGAGGCCTTGGTCCCGTACCTGGTTGACCGGGGCTCCGGTGCGCAGACGCTCGACCAGATCGGGGTTGGCGAGGAAGGGGCGGCCGAGTGAGATCAGATCGGCTCCCGCGGCGAGCAGCCGCTCGCCTGCCTGCCTCCCGCCGTCGGCCGGCAGTGGCTGACCCCAGCCGAGGACCGGATTGGCGATCAGCGTGGCGGGCCAGGCCCGGCGGATCTCGTGGAAGAGCCCCTGCTCCGGGTCGGCGAAGACGACGTGCAGGTAGGCGAGGCCGGCTTCGGCCAGGGCAGCCACGAGCGCCGGGTAGATGTCCTCCGTGTCACCCTCCTCCACGCCGTTCACGGTGACTCCGGGAGAGATCCGCACGCCGACCCGATCGGGGCCGATGGCGTCGGCGACCGCCCGGGCCACCTCGACCACGAAGCGGATGCGGTGGGCGACGGAACCGCCGTAGGCATCGGTGCGCCTGTTCGTCCCCTGGGCCAGGAACTGGTGCAGGAGGTACCCGTTGGCGGCGTGCACCTCCACCCCGGCGAAGCCCGCGTCGACGGCGTTGCGGGCGGCGGCGGCGAAGTCCGCCACGGTGCCCTTGATTTCTTCAGCGGTCATCGCGCGTGGGATGACGGCAGGTTGTGGCCCGCCGGGGGTGTGGACGGGCTCCGGGAGCGGGACGGGCGAGGGGGCGAGGGGAGTGTGTCCGCTGGTGTCGGGGTGGCCGACCCGGCCGCCGTGCTGCAGTTGCAGGAACATACGGCCGCCCGCCGAGCGTACGGCGTCGGTCACCCTTCGCCAGCCGACCACGTGCCTGGCGTGGTGGACAGCGGTGATGTTCGGGTACGTCTGCCCCACAGCGTTCGGGGTGGAGGCCTCGGCGACGATCAGTCCGGCCGAGGCGCGCTGGGCGTAGTAGGTGGCCATGACCGGTTGCGGGACTCCCTCGGCGTCGGCGCGGTTGCGTGTCATGGGAGCCATCACCAGGCGGTTGGGCAGGTCCAGGCCGCCGAGGCGGGTGGGGGTGAAGAGCGTCGACTGTTCTGCCGTGTTCGTCATGACGGTACGGTAAAAGCTGACACCGGCGGCAAGTTCAAGCCCTCAACCGGGCACGGCGTGCCGGGGACGGGGTGACACCATGCGCATCGGCGAGCTGGCACGGCGCAGCGGGGTGAGTGAGCGTTCGCTGCGCTACTACGAGACACAGGGCCTGCTGAGGGCCGAGCGCACGCCGGGTGGCCACCGGCATTACGGCGAGTGGGCCGTCGACCGGGTCATCCGCGTCCAGGCCCTCTATGCGGCGGGGCTCAACAGCAAGAAGATCGCCCAGCTGCTGCCCTGCATACGCGACGTGGACGGTGCTCCGAGCGAGATCGCCACCCGCCGGCTGGTGGACGATCTTTCCGCCGAGCGGGACCGCATCGATCGCATGGTCGCCGACCTGCTCCTCTCCCGGGACATCCTGGACGAGGTCATCGCCACGGCCTCGGCCGCGCCCCACTTGCGGCAGTGAGGGTTCCGGTCGGGCAGGACCTCGGCGCGGCGGAGGGGGTCGTGGGCGGGTGAGGGCGTGGCGTCGGCGCACAACCGCCGCCGTCGACCGGTTGACGGGGCGTTCAACCAGGCGACGATGGCCAGCGGGGCAACCAACAACGCGGCGGCGGAGCCGGAGCCGGTGGCAGGCCTACCGGCTTCGACCGCAACCGTTACCGGCGCCGTAACGGGTCGAGAGAACCGTCAACCGGGCCTGCGTCCTTCCACGGTACCGTCCCCGCCGCAGCGATCCGGTTCGGGCTCCGCCGATGATCCGCGACAGACCTAGTGATCTGAGTCAGAGATTCGTCGGCAGTATGCGGCGACTTTGTCGAGGATCTCGTCTGCGGTCTTCGTCCAGACGAAGGGTCTGGGGTGCTCGTTCCAGTCGGCGAGCCAGGCCCGGATGTCACGCTCGAGGGCCTGGACGGAGCGGTGGACGCCACGCTTGAGCTTCTTCTGGGTCAGCTCGGCGAACCACCGCTCGACCAGGTTGAGCCAGGACGCGCTGGTGGGCGTGAAGTGCATCTGAAAGCGGGGATGGGCCAGGAGCCACTTCTTGATGTCGGGTGTCTTGTGGGTCGCATAGTTGTCGAGGATCAGGTGGACCTGGAGGTCGGCCGGTACTTCCTTGTCGAGTTTGGCGAGGAACTTCTTGAACTCGGCGGCCCGGTGGCGGCGGTGGAGCGAGCCGATGACCTTGCCGGTCGCCACTTCCAGGGCGGCGAACAAGGTGGTGGTGCCGGCGCGGACGTAGTCGTGGCTGCGGCGTTCGGGGACGCCGGGCATCATCGGCAGGACGGGCTGGGACCGGTCCAGTGCCTGGATCTGCGATTTCTCGTCCACGCAGAGCACCAGCGCCTTCTCCGGCGGGTCGAGGTAGAGGCCGACGACGTCACGGACCTTGTCGATGAACAGCGGATCCGTGGACAACTTGAACGTCTGCGACCGGTGCGGGGCCAGGGCGAACGCCCGCCAGATCCGCGAGACCGTCGACTGCGACATCCCTGTGGCGGCTGCCATCGACCTGGTCGACCAGTGGGTGGCGTTCTTCGGTGTCTCCTCGAGCGTCTTGACGATGACCCGCTCGACGTCCGCGTCGGTGATCTTGCGCGGGACGCCCGGACGCGGGTCGTCGCACAGGCCGTCCAGGCCCCGTTCGAGGAAACGGCGTCGCCAGGTGCGGACGGTGTCCGGGGTGATCCGCAACCGGCGGGACACTTCCATGATCGAGTGTCCCTCGGCGCACTCAAGCACGATCCGCGACCGCAGGGCCAGGGCCTGGGCCGTCGTGCGACGACGGACCCATCCCTCCAGCGCGGCTCGTTGGGCATCAGTCACCGACAACGGCGGAATCTTCGGACCCGGACGACTCATGCCCAACCAACGACAAATCTCCGACTCGGGTTACTAGGGCGCGTCGACCAGGGTGCGGCCGCCGGCGGTGGCGGCCGCGGTCAGGGCGCCCGCGTAGAAGGACTCGACGCGGGCCTGCTCCGTCGCGTTGGGTACCGCGTTGGTGCAGCTGGTCCCCGCGCTGGAGCCGGACATCAGCTGGGTGCACGGGCCGGGCTTGGTGTCGGGCAGCCCCAGGCTGTGGCCGAGCTCGTGGGCCGCGATGCGGGTCTTGTTGTACCCCTGCGCCACGGCCTGGCTGCCGAGTTCGACCCGTACCTGGCCTCCGGGACGCACCGGGCCCAGGTACGCCTGCGGCCAGCCGGTGGTCGCGACGATGACGATCTCGGCGCGGGTGCCGGCCGGGGCCTCGACCAGCTGGACGTTGTCGACGTTCCGGTTCCAGGAGGCGACTCCCGCGGCGATCGCCGACTCCCAGCCGGCGGCCCGGCTGTCGTCGTAGCGGAGCGTCACCGCCGCGGCGGCGCGCGCCGTCCCGGCCGGTGCGGGGGCCGCCTGCGCGGCGGCCGTCGCGGCGAAGGTGAGAGCTGCGGCGGCGCCGGCCGCCTTGAGCCACAAGGACTTCTGCATGGCTGTCCATTCGGTCACGGGTTCCGGCCCTGTCCGGAACCGGGGTGGGGGGTTGCGGCACCGCGCCGGCAGGTGACCTGCCGTCAGTCCCGTCGTAGGTTCTCCCAGGGGCCCCAGGACACTGCCCAACCGGGCCGATAGGTCATGCTCATGTCAGCAAGGTCGGCCGGAATGCGCCCACCCGCGGTCACGAACCGGCCGCGGGGCAACCCGGTCCCGCCCGCCCGGCCCGTAGGATCACCGCAGGCAAGGCCGTAGCGCAGTGGTCGTCGCACCCGAGCTCCAGGCTGGTGGACGTCGGTTCGAATCCGACCGGCCTTGCCGTCCACATCGTGCGGGGAAGAGTCGGCCGGGGGAGTGAGGGAGCGGGATGAGCGCCATCACGCCCGTGTGCCGCCCCGCGGGAGGGGCCAGGGAGCGCGCCGCCGGTGCCCGCCCCCACCCGCGTGTGGTCAAGGGCGCCGACCGGTGATCGGACAGGACCCCGTGGACACGTCGAGCTGGCGGCGGGTCCGCCGCTACGCCGTTCCGCGCACGATGATCGAGCACGCCACCGAGCGACGCCTGGCCGGCGACTGGGCCGGCGCCTGCGCGGCTGCCGACGTCGACGTGGGCCTCGACCTGCGTGACGTCGCCGCACGGCACGGCGCCGACGTCGCCGCAGCGGTGGAGGACGACCTGCGCCATCTCGTCCCGGACCTGCTGCGCTGGCACCTGCCGCGCACGCTCGGCGGGCGGACCACGCTGGCCACCGACGTGGCCGTGCTGCTTTCCCGGCACGCCTCGCGCGTCGACGGACCGGTCCTCCTGTACGTCCGAACGCCCACGACGATCGACGGCCCGCAGCGTCTCGCGCTGCGCCTGGGATCGCCGCAGGCGGAGCGGTGGCCGAGGGTCCGGGCCGTCACCTGCGAGGACTGGTCGACGGCACGCCACCTCTGGGACGCGCGGCACACCGCCGAACTGCGGGAGCGTTGCGGCGGCGGACCCGACCGCCCGCCCTTCATGGAGGCCGACGGCACCCCTCGCGACCCCTCCCGCCTGCCCGTCGTGGACCCCGGCGACGGCCCGGGCGTCGACCCCGCGGCGCGTACCGAGTGGACGGTGCTGCTGCAGCAGCGGGGGCGCACGGCCGAGGCGTTCGCCGCTGCGGGCATCACGCTGGACGGCGCACCTCCCCGGTTCGCACTCACCCCGCACGTCCTCACCCTCACCAGGCTGGAGGACGAACTGCGGCGGCTCGCCGCCCAGCAGTCCGGGAGCCGGTTCCGGCTCGACGCCGGCATGCGCGGGACACTGTTCCTCGAACCGGCGGACCGGGCCGAGGGCACGGTGCGGGCCCAGGTGGCGGAACCGCCGGGTGACACCCCGCTCCTGCCCCGGTGGCTGCACCGGCCGCTGCCCGACCTGCAGTTGCTGCGGGCCGGCCACCTCGCCCCTGCCGAACTCCACCCGCTGGTGGGCGCCTCGCTGTTCCCCTCGCTCCCCGTCCCCGAAGGGCCGCCGGGCCCGCGTACGCCGGAGCCGGTGCGCGTGAGGTGCGGCGGGGCGTGGCACGAGGTGGTCTCCCGCGGCGGACAGCTCGACATTCCGCACGGCGAGCAGGAGCAGCCGCCGGTGCGTGCCGCCTGCGGCCTCCCCGCCGCCTGCGACCTTCCGGCCGACTGCCGTCGCCTGCTCGCACGGCCGCGGCCGACCGACTGCTTCGCGGTCCGTGAGGCGTGGACGACGGGGAGGGGCCGGCTGCCGAAGGCGCTGCGGGCGCAGCGGGCCGAGCTGTTCCAGCGGGCGCAGCACGGTGACACGGCGGGTGTGCTCGCGCTGCTGGACGCCGGTGTCGACCCGCGCGTGCGGGACGGCGGGCGCCGGAGCCTGCTGCACGTCCTCCACCTGCTCGACCACGAGGCGCTGCTGCCCCGGCTCGTCGAGGCGGGGCTCGACCTCGAGGCCCAGGACTGCCGGCAGCGGACGCCGCTGTACGCGGCGGTGTACGCGGGGGGCTCGCCCGCCCTGGTGCGGACGTTCCTCGCCCTGGGCGCGCGCATCGACGCGGTCGACGACCGGGGCCTGACGATGGCCCAGGTGATCCGTCCGTACGGGCGCAGCGACCTCGCCTTCCTGTGCGAACGCGTGGAGCGGGAGCACCCCCATCGCGGCAGCTGGTGGTCAGGGATGACGCCGGACGAAGAGCCCGTCTGGAAGCGGCGAGGCCTCAGGAAGTAGACCCCGGCCCGGCCCCGGCCCCGGCCCCGGCCCCGGCCCCGGCCCCGGCCCCGGCCCCGGCCCCGGCCCCGGCCCCGGCCCCGGCCCCGGCCCCGGCCCCGCTCCGGCCCCGGCCCGGCCGGGAGCCCTGCCGGACGGGCCGAGGACCGGTTCCGGACAGTCCGGCCCGGCCGCCCTTGACCCAGACATGCCACGCACTCACGATGAGCGCCACCGCACCCGCACGTCGTACGCGCACGTCGCACCGCCCCGCTCCACTCCCTCAGGCCGGACAATCCCGGTACTCCCGGAGAATCAAGGAGACTTCATGCGACTCCGCCCCCACGGCACGGGCGCCCGCCACCGCGGACGCACCGCCGCCCTGGCCGCCCTGCTGGCCCTGGCGCTCGCCGCACCCGTGTCGGCCACGGCCGACGACACGCCGACCACGACCGCCGCCGCGTCGGTCGCGGCGGACGAGGTCCGCCAGTACGAGATCACCCTGCACTCCACCCCCGAGGACCGCACCGCCCTGCAGCGGACCGGGGTGACCGTCGACGAGGTGCACGGCCACGGTGTCGTCGTCTCGGGCCGCGCCGACCAGATCAGGAAACTGCGCTCGCTCGGCTACGACGTGACGCCGCTCGGCTCGGTCCCCGACCGGTCCGCCGGGGAGGACGACGTCCGCCCCCTCGACTTCCCGACGGCCGACGCGCGCTATCACAACTACGCGGAGATGACGGCCGAGATCAACGCGATCGTCCAGGCCAACCCGCAGATCGCCTCGCAGCGGGTGATCGGCACCTCGTACCAGGGGCGCAACATCGTCGCCGTCAAGATCAGCGACAACGTCGCCACCGACGAGGCCGAGCCCGAGGTGCTGTTCACCCATCACCAGCACGCCCGCGAGCACCTCACCGTCGAGATGGCGCTGTACCTGCTGCGGGAGCTGACCGGCGACTACGGGACCGACTCCCGGGTCACCGACATGGTGAACGGCCGCGAGATCTGGATCATCCCGGACCTCAACCCGGACGGCGGCGAGTACGACGTGGCCACCGGCTCCTACCGCTCGTGGCGCAAGAACCGCCAGCCCAACTCGGGCTCCAGCTACGTCGGCACGGACCTGAACCGCAACTGGGCCCACCGCTGGGGCTGCTGCGGCGGCTCCTCCGGCTCGACGTCCTCCGAGACCTACCGCGGCACCGCGGGCGAGTCGGCCAAGGAGGTCAAGGTGGTCGCCGACTTCGTGCGCGGGCGTGTGGTGGGCGGCAAGCAGCAGATCAAGGCGGGCATCGACTTCCACACCTACAGCGAGCTGGTGCTGTGGCCCTACGGGTACACCACGGCCGACACCGCGACCGGTCTGACGGCCGACGACCGCAGCGCCCTCGCCACGGTGGGGCAGAAGATGGCCGCCAGCAACGGCTACACCGCCGAGCAGTCGAGCGACCTGTACATCACCGACGGGTCGATCAACGACTGGCTCTGGGGCACGTACAAGATCTTCTCGTACACCTTCGAGATGTATCCGTCGTCCAGCTCCGGCGGCGGGTTCTACCCGCCCGACGAGGTGATCGACCGCGAGACCTCCCGCAACCGGGACGCGGTGCTGCAACTCCTGGAGAACGCGGACTGCATGTACCGCTCGATCGGCAAGCAGGCGCAGTACTGCGCCTGACGCCGGCCTGGCCGGTGACGTGGCGACTCCGACGGTGACGTCGCGGCTCGGCCGCTGACGTCGCAGCCCCGCCGCGTGCACGACGCGGCGGGGCTGCTGCCGTCCTGGCCTCAGTGCTGCTTGGCCAGCCACTCCTCGAAGGTGGTCGGCGCGATGCGGGCGTCCGGACCCGGCAGCATCACGTCACCGGCCATCTCCGTGCCGAACAGCCCCGACCAGGTCGGCACCAGCCGGACCGCGCGGCCGCGCGCCTGATGGGTGCGCCGGGCCATGTCCACCAGGTCCTGCGGGTCGGGCCCCGCGACGTCCCGGTACATGCCCTGCGGAGCGCCGGTGGCGATCTCGGCGAGGACGTCCGCCACGTCCTGCGGAGCGATCGGGCGCAGCAGCAGCGGGGCGACGGTGGCGACGCCGTCCTGCTCCGTCCACCCCGTCACCATCTCGGCGAAGTCGTGGAACTGGGTCGCCGGGACGATCGTCCAGGGCACCAGGCCCTCGGAGACGAGGCGCTCCTGCTCCCGCTTGCCGGCGTAGTGGGCGTTGCCCTCGACGCGGTGCAGGCAGGCGATCGACAGCAGCACGTGGTGCCGGACACCCGCCCGTGCCTCGGCGGCGAGCAGGTTCCGGGTGCTGGTGCCGAAGAACGCGATCGCTTCGTCACGGTCGGCCGCGGGACCGTTGGTGGCGTCCACGACGGCCTCGACACCGGTCAGGGCGGCGTCGAGGCCCTCCCCGGTGGTCAGGTCGACGCCGAGCGAGCGGCTGACGCGCACGACCTCGTGCCCGGCCTCCTCCAGGGCGGCGACGGTCAGGGCGCCGATGTTGCCGGTCGCGCCGGCGACGGCGATCCGCATGATGGGCTCCTCCGTGTCAGGAGTGGTGAATGGTCTCGCCGGTGATCCCGGCGAGGACGTCCAGCAGACGGTCCTGGACGTCCAGGTCGTAGGCGGCCGGATTGGCCCGCAGGGAGACGCGGTGCTTGAGGTACCGGCCGGTCACCAGGGCGTCCGGCTCGTCGGACGAGGCCAGCCACACCTGCGTCTCGGCCCCGTCGGGCAGCGCGTCGGTGGCGTTCGGACCGCCCATCCGGGTACGGACCCAGCCGGGGTCCACCGCGTTGACGACGACGTCCGGCCACCGGCGCGCCAGGGCGAAGGCGAGCGCCACGTCCATGAGCTTGCTGTCGGAGTAGGCCTGCATGCCGTCCCACGCGCGCTTCGCGAAGGTCAGGTCGCCGAAGTCGAGTCGCCCCGCGGACTCCAGTCCCGAGGTGAGGAGGACCAGGCGCGCCGGGCGGGGCGAGAGGGCGGTCAGCAGGTAGGGCGCCACCACGTTGACCTGGAAGATGTGTTCCAGTCCGTCGCCGGTCGTCACCCGCTCGGAGGCGCCGCCGCCCACCCCCGCGTTGTGGATCACGGCGTCGAAGGGGCCCGCCTCCGCGGCCGCCGAGGCCAGCGAGCGGGTGCTCGCCAGCGAGGCCAGGTCGCCGGTCAGCACGGCGGCGGCGCCGGGCAGGGAGGCGCGGAGCTCGGCGGCGCGCCGCTCGTCGCGGGCGTGGACGACCACCCGGTGCCCGGTGTCGACCAGTGCCCGGGCGGTCTCGTGGCCGATGCCCTGGGCCGAACCGGTGACGAAGACGCTGCTCACGATGGCCTCTCCCCGTGACGGAGCGGCCGCGGCCGCTCTTGACGATCCGTCACCCACCCTACGAGACTCCGACGGTGACTGCGCCGACCCTACCCAGCCTGCCCTTCCCGCTCGCGCCGGAGGGCGGGCCGCCGTGCGTGTTCGATACGTCCGGCGGAACCCTGCGGCTGACCGGACAGGCCGGCACCGACCTCTTCCTCGACCCGGCGGGCGGCGGCACGCCGCCGGACGCGGGCCGGCTCGCCGGTGTGCCGCCGGAGGGCGACTTCAGCCTGGCGGCCCGGGTGCGGGTGGAGTTCGCCTCCGCCTTCGACGCCGGAGTGCTGCTGGTGCACGCGGCCGAGGACCGCTGGGCCAAGCTCTGCTTCGAGTACTCCCCGCAGAAGACCCCGACCGCGGTCACCGTCGTCACCCGCGGCACCTCCGACGACGCCAACGCCTTCGAGGTGTCCGGCGACACGCTGTGGCTGAGGGTCACCCGCGCGGGCCGCGCCTGGGCCTTCCACGCCTCGACCGACGGACAGGGGTGGCGCCTGCTGCGCTACTTCTCCCTGCACGAGCACGAGCACGAGCACGAGCACGAGGCGGATGCCCGGCGCACCACCGTCGGCTTCCTCGCCCAGTCGCCCACCGGCCAGGGCTGCACCGCCTGGTTCGAGGACGTCACCTTCACGCCCTCGGCCCCCGCCGACCTGCGCGACGGCTCCTGAGAGGGCCGCGAACGCGCAGGTGAAAGTGGTTTGCCGGGGTCGTCGCGGGCCGGTTAGCGTCACCGCGTGACCCCGACACTGCACACCGCCCGCCTGCTGCTCGAGCCCTACCACCGTGAGGACGAGGAGGACTTCGTCGCCCTGTTCCTCGACGAGAGGGTCTCCCGCTGGATGGGCGACGGCCCCGAGCCCGAGGCGGAGTACCGCGCGCTGTTCGGGCGGGTCTTCACCAAGGTCTACGCCCAGGAGCTGTTCGACGTCTGGGCCGTGCGGCGGGACGGGCGCCTGGTCGGGCACGCCGAGATCAAGCCCAACGAGGAACTGGGCGGTCACGAGATCATCTACGCTCTCGCCCCCACGGCCTGGGGATCGGGCCTGGGGCGGGAGCTGGCCGAGGCCATCGTCGCCCACGGTTTCGGCGCCCTCGGCCTCACCGAGGTGCATGCCACCGTCGCCGAACCGAACACCGCCTCCCTGGCCGTGCTCGGCAAGCTCGGCTTCGCACACGTCCGGGACGTGACCGAGGACGACGGCTCCGTCACCCGGGTCCTGACCTGCCGCGACGCCGACCGGTAGACCCACGGCGACGGCACGGCCGGGTCCGCGGGAGCGGCCCGGCCGGCTCCGCGGGGACGGCGCGGGCGCGAGCACGTGCCCCCGGGGAGCCGCGCGAGGCGCTCCGCGCGCGCACGTCAGGACGTAGGCGGCCTGGTGCCTGGGCGGGAGAGGCACTAGCGTCCCGGCGGGGCACATGTGTAGTACCGATGCGGCAGGGGCCCGCGACCAGGCGGGTCCGCGCCGCTCTGTCCGCTCTCCCGTACGAACGCAGGAGCCGTACATGCTCAAGAGACGATTACCGCGCCGCCGCTGGTTAGGTCTGCTGCTCGCCCTTCCCCTGTCCGTCACCGGCCCGTTGTCCCTCCCGGCCGCCTCCGCCGAGGCCCCGCCCGCCACGGAGGCGCGGACGGCCGCCGCCGCGGTGCCGCCCATGGAGGAGGTCCTCGCCACCACCACCCAGGTCGCCTCCGGCCTGCGGCGTCCCACCGCCATCGTCGCCCCGAGCGACGGCACCGGGCGGCTGTTCATCACCGAGAAGTCCGGACGGGTCCGCGTCTACCAGCCCAGCACCGGCCTCTCCTCCACCCCCCTGCTGGACATCGTCGACAAGGTCGACGAGACGGGCAACGAGCGCGGCCTGCTGGGCATCGCCCTGCCGCCCGACTTCAACACCAGCAAGAAGCTCTACCTCACCTACACCGCGCTGCCCGACGCCGCGGTCACCCTGGCGCGCTACAACCTCGCCGACGGGAAGCTCGAGGTCCTGCTGCAGCAGCCGCACGCCGACTACAGCAACCACAACGGCGGCCAGCTCGCGTTCGGCCCCGACGGCAAGCTGTACATGGCGATCGGCGACGGCGGCGGGTCCGGTGACCCGTTCGACACCGGCCAGCGCAAGGACACCCTGCTCGGCAAGATCCTCCGCGTCGACGTGAGCCGCAGCTGCGGCTCGCTCCCGTACTGCATCCCGGCCGACAACCCGTTCGTCAACACCGCCGGGGCCCGGGGCGAGATCTGGCTCTGGGGCACCCGTAACCCGTGGAAGTTCTCCTTCGACCCGGCGGACGGGTCGATGTGGGTCGCCGACGTCGGTCAGGGACGGTGGGAGGAGATCACCAACCTGACGCGCGCCGAGCAGGCGGGCGCCAACCTGGGCTGGTCCTGCTACGAGGGCCCCCAGGTCTTCGACGAGGCCCAGTGCGCCTCCGGAGCCCGCTACACCCCGCAGGACTACTACTACTCGCCCTACAACGGCAACTGCGCGGTCATCGGCGGACAGGTGTACCACGGCAAGCAGTTCGCCGACCTGGTCGGCGGCACCTACATCGCCACCGACTACTGCTCGTCGCAGGTCTGGGCGCTGCGTCCCGACGGCAACGGCGGCTACCGCCAGGCCGACATCGGTGACTGGCCGACCCAGGTGACGGCGATCGGCGCCACTCAGGAAGGCGAGTTCTACGTCGTCAACGACCTGCCCGGCGGCCTGCACAAGGTGTCCTTCGAGCGGACGAAGCCGCCCTGCAAGGTCGACGTGAAGAAGACGGCCTGGGGCACCGGCATGACCGTCGACCTCACCGTCACCAACACGGGCACCACCCCGCTCGACGGCTGGTGGCTCCAGTTCTCGCTGCCCTACGGGCAGAGCGTCACCTCGGACTGGAACACCGACCTCACCTCCCTCGGCGACATCCACACCGCGTCCAACGCCAGCCACAACGCGGCGATCCCGCCGGGCGGTTCGGTCACCCTCGGCTATCTGGTGAGCCACACCGGCAACGCCGCCGCACCGGGTCGCTTCACGCTCAACGACGTGCCCTGCGCCCGCACCGGCAGCAACTGACACCACCAGGGCAGCAGCGCACGACACGGACGAAGGGGGCCCGTGCCACGGCGACCGGCCGCGGCGCGGGCCCCCGGCCGCGCACCGCCGGCGCGGCACGGGCCGCGCCGGTCAGCGCAGCACCGCGGCCAGCAGGTCGGAGCCCAGCGCCGACACGGCGGGCAGATCGAGCGCGTGACGGACGTGACGGCCGTGCCGCCCGGCCGACAGCAGACCGGCGCGGCGCAGGACGGCGAGGTGACGCGAGACCTCCGGCAGGGACAACTCCCAGATGTGCGCCAGCTCCCCGGTGGTGTGCGCGCCGCGCGCCAGGGTGCGCAGCAGCCGCAGCCGCACCGGGTGGGAGAGCGCCGCCAACCGCAGGGCCACCGTCTCCAGCGGCACCGGGGCGGCCGGCTCAGGTCCCGTCACCGGGTACTGCACCACGGGGCGCCAGCCGGGGGAGTGGACCACCACCAGATGCGGGTGCGCGAACACGCTGGGGATGAAGGTGAGGCCGGCGCCCCGCGCGGAGACAGCCCTGTCCTGGAGCTTGTCCACGACCAGGCGGCCGCCGTCCGGGGTGAGGGAGAGGGCCCCCGACACCGAGGCGAGCGCCGGGCCGACCCCCTGACGCCGCAGCAGGTCGTCCTTCACCCGCAGGTCGGCGGCGAGCCGCCCGGCGACGTTCGCCCAGACGGCGTCGAAGAACGCCTCCGCGCACTGCTCGAGCGTGCGCCGGACCCGCGCCCGCACCCTGCCGGGATCAACCAACAGCCGTGCCGTGAAAGCCTCCTGGCGCTCCCCGCGGGCCTGGGCCAGCCGCAGCACCCGCTCCCGCGCGCCGCTGTCGGCCAGCGGGGACGGGCCGGCCAGGCGGTCGGGGCGGCCGCCGCACGTGGAGACGAGCGCGGCGGTCACGTAGGTCTCGTCGTCGAGCCGGTCCACGTCGTCCAGTTCCTCGCCGAGCGTGGGCCGCGGGCGGGCCGGGAGCAGGAAGTCGGCCTGGGAGGACCGCCAGAGGACGTCCGCCTCCCGCAGCCGCTCCGCCAGCTCCGGCCGCAGCCCCGCCCCGGCCTCGGCTGCCCGCGCGGCCAGGCGCGGATGGTGATCCGGCTCGGCGAGCACGTGCAGCATCGCGGTCAGTTCGGCCAGCGGCGAGGCGGCGAACCGCAGGGCCCCGGCCGGCAGACCACGGATGTCGATGCTCAGCGTCACCCGCCCATCATCGTCCCCGCCACGGGCGGGCGTCGACGTGTCGCTTGACGGTGATCGTCAACCCACGTGCCCCGCACGGCCCGAGGCCGCGACCGTGGGGCCATGACGACCACCATGAAGGTCCGCCCCCGCGCCCTCGTGCGCGCCTCGGGGGGACCCCGCTACGCCGTCGCCCTCGGCGTGGACGCCCTGGGCACCGGCATGCTGCGCCCCTTCCTCCTGCTGTACGGGCTGACGGTGCTGCGGCTGTCCGCCCCGGTCACCGGCGTCGCGATGACGGTCGCCGTCGTCACCGGCCTGGTCTGCATGCCCGCCGTGGGCCGGTGGATCGACCGGGGCGCGCGCAGCACGGTCGTTGCGACCTCGATGCTGGTGCGGGTGGCGGGAGTCGCCGTGCTGCTGGCCACCCCGGAAGGCACCGTGTGGATGTTCGCGGCGGCCGCGCTCCTGCACGGCGTCGGCAACCAGGCATGGCCCGCCGCCCACGCCGCCGTGGTGGCCACCGTCGCCCACGGCCGCGAGCGCGATGCCGCCCTGGCGGCCGGCCGCACCCTGCGCAACGCGGGCCTCGGCGTGGGCGCCCTGGTGGCCACCGTCTGCCTCGCGGGCGGCGCCCCGGCCCTGCGGGCGCTCGCCGCGGCCACCGGCCTCGCCTACCTCGTCGCGGCGGCGCTCGCCTGGTCCGTGCGCCTGCGGATGCCTCCGGCCACCGGTCCGCAGCCCGACGGCGGTCACGGGTCCGTGCCGCGGATGCCCGCGCTGCTCGCGGCCAACGCCGTCTACGTCTTCTGCCTCAACGTCCCCGAGATCGCCCTGCCGCTGGTGCTGGTGACGCAACTGCACGCCTCCCCGGCCTGGTCGGCGGCCGTGTTCGTGACCAACACGGTGCTGGTGGTCGCTCTCCAGGTGCCGGTCACCCTGCTGCTCGCCCGCTACCGGCGACGGTCCGTGCTGGCCCTGGCCGGCGTCCTGCTCGCGGTCTCCTACCTCGGCTTCCTGCTGGTCACCGCACCGGGTGACGGCCCGGCCTGGGCGGCCCCGGCGGTCCTCGCGGTGTCGGTGCTGTGCACGGTCGGTGAGATCGTCCACGCCGGCAGCGCCACCGCGCTCGTCACCCACCTGGCCCCGGCCCGCCACCTGGGGCGTGCCCTGGCCCGCTTCGAGCTCTCCACGGGGCTCGGTCTCGCCGTGTCGCCCGCCGTCATCACGGCGCTCGCCCCACGCGGCCCTCTCGCCCTCTGGGGCGGCCTCGGCGCCGCCACGCTGCTCGCCGCAGCGGCGGTCGCCGGGGAGAAGGACGCCGTCGACGCCGCCCCGCGATCCGCTGACGGGGCGTCGGCGGCCGACGGGCCGGCCGGAGCGCCGCGGCGGGACGGACCCGCGGACCGGGCGCCTGTCCGCCCCGGGCCGAGCAGCGGTGAGCGGAGCGGCGGCGATGTCCGAGCCGCTCCGTAGGGTGGGGTGATCCGGCCCCGCTCCGGAGGACGTCATGACCCGGCACACCCCGCCCCGGCCCGGCGACGAGACGTCTGCCCCGGCCGGCCGGGGCTGCACCGCTTCGACCGCTCCTGAACGCGCCGGGGCCCGCCCCGGACGCCGCACGTCGGGTGCCGCACCTGAGTACCCGTACTCATGACCTCCGGCGCTGCCTCGGCGACGCTGGTCGCGCACGACCACACAAGGGGGATCCATGGACAGGCCGCTGCTCTACCTCGACGTCGACGGGCCGCTCAACCCGTATGCCGCCGCGCGGCCGCGTCCCCTGCCCGGCTACCGGGCACGTCCGGTGCCCGGAACCCTCAGGGCCCGCCCGTGGCGGCTGTGGCTGAACCCGGCGCACGGACCCGCGCTGCTGTCCCTCGGCTTCGACATCTGCTGGGCCACCGCCTGGACGGCCCACGCCAACCGGCACATCGCCCCCGTCCTCGGCCTCCCCGAGCTCCCCTTCGTCGACTTCGGCGACGACCTGTTCCGGGAGCGACCCGACGGCGTCCACTGGAAGACCGCCGCGATCGTGGAGCACGCCGCCGGCCGCCCGTTCCTCTGGGTGGACGACGAGCAGAGCGTGCTGGACGAGCTGTACATCGACGCCTGCAGCCCCGCGCCGGCGGCTCTGCACCACGTCGACCCGCGTCTGGGTCTGCGTCCCGAGGACTTCGTCGCGCTGGCCGATCTCGCGGACGGCCTGACCGGCCGCGCCGCGCTGCGGGAACCTCCTCTCGCCTGCAACTGGTAGTTGGCTGATCATTTTTTATAACTGGATACCTTCGTGGAGATGGCCAATTGATCATCTTCCGTCATTCCCGATCAATCTTTCTTCGCGCCGGATCACTCCGCGTACGTTGCGATCGCAGGCGGGCCCGGAACCGGGGCTCGTACCGCCGACACACAACGGAGGCCGCGATGGCGAGCGTGGAAGTTGCACTCAAGGAACTGATGACCGAGGTCGAGGGCTCGCTGGGCGCGGCCGTCGTCGACTACACCAGCGGTATGGCCCTCGGCACGCTCGGTGGCGGGAAGGAGCTGGACCTGACCGTCGCGGCGGCCGGCAACACCGACGTGATCCGGGCCAAGGTGCGCACCATGGAGCACCTCGGGCTGCAGAGCCAGATCGAGGACATCCTCATCACGCTGGGGACGCAGTACCACCTGATCAGGCTGGTGACGGGCCGCAACGGAAACGGCCTGTTCCTCTACCTGGTGATCGACAAGGAGCGTTCCAACCTGGCGATGGCCCGCCACGTCCTCAAGCGGGTCGAGGCGCAGCTGGAAGTCTGACCGCTCCGCGACCCGGCAGACGCATGCCCACGAATTGAAGAATTCTTCAAGTCATCACTTGGAGATCATTCCAACTGGTGCACGTGAGCTGCACGGATCGAGAAGATGAGCGGATAAACCCATGGCGCGGTGGGGGAGCGCCGCGCCATGGGAGCCAGCCACCCCGACCGGCAGGAAGAGCGCCATGCAACTGCCCCTCTACCAAGCCAAGGCAGAGTTCTTTCGCATGCTGGGGCACCCGGCACGCATCAGGGTCCTGGAACTGCTGCAGCACGGGCCGGTCCCGGTGCGGGACCTGCTCGCCGACATCGAGATCGAGCCGTCCAGCCTGTCGCAGCAACTGGCCGTGCTCCGCCGCGCGGGCATCGTCGTGTCCATCCGGGAGGGCTCGACCGTCAGCTACGCGCTCGCCGGCGGCGACGTGGCGGAGCTGCTCCGCGCGGCCCGCCGCATCCTCACCGAGCTCCTGGCGGGGCGCAACGAGCTCCTCGCCGAACTGCGCGAGAGCGACCCCGCCCCGCCGGTCCCGGCGGTGGCCGAGTAGCCGAACGGAACTCCTCCCGCCGTTTCCGGCGACCGGTCGCGGGCAGACGAACCGGTGACCGCCTACGAAGGGAGTAGCCATGAGTGCCGAAGAGAAGGCCAAGGCCAAGGGCGAGCAGATCGTGGGCAAGGCCGTACGCAAGACCGCCCACGCCGCCGGCGACGACAAGACGGCGGCCAAGGGAGGCGCCCTGGAGGGCCGCGGGCACGCCCGGGGCACCAAGGAGAAGGGCAAGGACGCCTTCAAGCGCTGACCAGCCGACCTCGCGGGGCGTACCCGCGACCGACGGCCCGCCGTGCGACCGCGCAC